>CALXPK010000060.1 GCA_944390265.1 uncultured Alphaproteobacteria bacterium
ACTGTTTTCTTACTGAAGATAACATTCTGCCATATCCTCAAAAAATTTTTTAGTTCTAAAAAACCGTGCAGGGTGCACTTTCCCGCACGGTTTAAAATATAGCAAATGCAAGTAAAAATTTGGTTAACGGAACAAATTTTGCTTGTTTTTGCCTCGATTCCACTAAAAAAATAAATTTGAGACAAAAACTATGTCTTTTATGGCATAATTTTCGCAAAATTTTTTCGATTCTTTTTAAATTTTATCCCTCTGCAATCCGCAGATTTCTTATGCTTTTAAAAATCAGTAGACTTAAAACTTGACAAAATTTTAAAAAATATATATTATGATATGCGTAATGCAGAAAACCTTGGGAGTTTGATAAATGCTTAATTTTGATGACACTAGAACCAAAGAATTTGAACAATTATTTGCGCAAAAAGATATTGTCGGTTTGGAAAACTTTATTGAGAAAAATCTCGAATATAAAAAAATTTATGATCTTTTCAAAGGTCGCTTCTATTTTGACACCAAAGATATTTTTTCTTTCAAAATATCTCCCAGTCATAAAACTGCCGCCCTTATCTCTCTTCTTTATGAAAAACAAAAATCTTCTTTCTTTTCTACCCCTTCCCCCAAATATAATCTCGAAATTTTGATTGCGCGCTACGGCTCCGACGGAAATTTTCATCGCGCCGAACAAATCCGCTTCGATTATGCCGATAATATGAGCTTTGTTGACTTGGAAGATGATGCCGTTTTGCTCTCGCAGGCCGATAACCCGTCTCAGGTCATTCGCCGCTTTCTGCGCACACCCCACGAGATGAAAGCCATTCCCAAAGTGGAACTCTTGTCAAAAGAAGAAATTGAGCTCAAAAAACAACAGCTTATTCTCATTCGCGATGAATATAAAAGCCGCAGAGCCGGAAAAACTCAAGAAAAACAACCCTTGCGCCCGAGTTTTATGGCCTTTGAAAATCAGTATCGGCGCAGTGTTTAGAGCTTATGAAAAAAGGCGGGAAAATCACCCCGCCTTTTTTTATTTTATTAGCCAAAAACTTTTTTATCTAACCTTTCCAGCTCATCAATATAACCGGAAATGAGCTTCAAACCAATGTTCCAAAACTTGGGGTCATTGGGGTTCAAACCAAAGGGCTTGAGCAATTTGTCATAATCGGTAATGGCGGTTTTTTCCAGCATTTGCAAATATTTTTTCGGAAAATCTTTAACACTGCCGTCTTGGCTGACCTGATACAACGAGTTGACCAAACAATCGGCAAAAGCATAGGCATAGACATAAAACGGCAGGAAGAAGAAATGTCCGACCTGCAACCAAATGTATGCCGAGTTTTCATCCACATTGACATAAGGGCCCAAGACGTCCTTTTGCACCTCAACCCAAATTTCGGCCAAGCGTTGTTCCGACAATTCTCCGGCTTTTCTCTCCTCGTGGGCTTTGGTTTCAAAAAAGTGGAACGCAATCTGGCGGAAAGCGGTGTTTATCATGTCATTGACCTTGGAGGCGATTAAGCACAATTTGGTCTTGTCATCCTTTATGCTTCTGAGCATGGACTGGAAGGTTATCATCTCGCCAAAGACGGAGGCCACTTCTTCCGAGGTCATGCGCGAGGTTTCGTTCAAATCGCCGTTCTTTTGTCTTAGGCGCATATGGCAACCGTGACCAAGCTCGTGGGCTAAGGTCAAAACATCATTCTGCTTGCCGACAAAGTTCAACAATAAATAGGGGTGTTTGACACTGCTGGTGCCGGCGGCAAAGGCCCCGCTTCTTTTGCCGTCACGCGGAGGAACATCTATCCATGCATTTTCAAAAAAGGGCAAAGCGGTTTCATACAACTCGGGCGAAAACTCTTTATAGGCATTCAACACGGTTTGTACCGCCTCATCCCAGCTATAATGCAAATCGGCCGAAAACGGAAGCGGCGCGTTTCTGTCCCAATATTCCATTTTTTTGACACCCAGCCATTTGGATTTTAATTTGTAAAAACGGTGGCTGATGTTTTTATAATTTTCTTTAACGGTATTGGCCAGCGCATCCACAACTTCATCTGAGACATTTTCGCTCAAGTTGCGCTCGGAAACCGGACGGCTGTAGCCACGTTTGGTGTCTTCTATGGATTTATCTTTGATGACCATATTATAAATAAAGGTAAAGAGAGCGGCATTTTCTTTGCTGACACGGTTTAGCTCTTTGCCGGCTTTTTCTCTCACTTTTGCATCTTTGTCCTGCAACAGTTTTGAGATTTCGGCATCATTATATTCTTTGCCGTCAATGACAAATTTCAAACGAGAGGACTGTTCTTCATACAAACGTACCCATGCGGCCGATGAGGTGACCGATTTTTCGAGCAAAACTTCTTCAACCGCTTCGCTCAGCTCATGTTTTTTGAAGCGCAAAACACGCTCAAACCAAGGTTTGTAGAAAGCAACTTTTTCATCTTTCAGCCATTCTTTGATTTTTTTATCCGGCAACTGGTTGATTTCCAAAGTGAAAAAGACCAAGGGTTTGGCATATTCGGTCAGGGCTTCGGATGTGTTTTGATAAAAAGCCATGGCCTCGCCGTTTTTCATCTGTGTACACATATTAAGATATGAAAACTCGCCCAAAACGGTGCCCAAGGTATCAAGATGCTCATAATCTAACAAGGCATTGTAGATTTGTTTGGCATCCATATCGGCCAGTTTGCCTTTATATTTTTTGGCAAAATCGGCGGCTTTTTGCTTATATTCGGCCAAATCTTTTTTGATTTGCGGGTCTTTAATTCCCTTGTATAAATCCGACAAATTCCATGCCGGAAGTTCATCTTTTTTCTTCATCTTCTTTTTCCTTTTTGATTGCGGCAACTTGTTGGTCCAAGGCCTCTCCCATTTTGATTAGGTTTTGCATATCTTGTCGGGCGGTTAGGCCTCTGGCCTTATAATCGGCATAAAACTCATCATTCTCATCAATCGGTGTAATCGGTTCGGGCTCAAAAATATAGTTTGACCACGGCGTTGCCTGTTTTCCTTGCCCCCAGTTTTTCCACCCCGTTGCGATGACTTTGATATCGCACCAAGTGTTGGCCAAAATGTGCTTGATGCCGCAAGTGTATTTTTCCGTCGGCGCACATTGAGCCAAATTTTGCACCAAATTTTCCGTGCAGGGGATGAAGCCTCTTTTTTGCGCATCATATCGCGGAGAAAGCATTATCAACAAAAAAAACAGAAAACCCATGAGCAAAACAAAGCTCATAAGCAAGCCAAACCAATAATTTTTCAGAAAAGCCCAAAACTTTTTCATGCCGATTTTTTTCCGTTTCTTTCCTGCAACAATTTTTCCAACAAAGCCAGCTCTTCTCTGGTGTTGGCCGCTGAGGCTTCATAGACCGAACATTCAACCGCACTGCATTTCCAACCTTTTTCAAGCGCAATTTTGACCGCGTCGGTCAGATAATATTCTCCGGCGGCGTTGTTGTTATCAATGGCATCCAAAATCTCAAACATCTTCTCACCGTCAAAGCACATCATGCCCGAGTTGCAGAACTTGACGGCTTTTTCTTCATCGGTGGCATCTTTATATTCAACAATGCGTTCAAGCTCGCCGTTTTTCATAATCAGACGGCCGTAACGTGCCGCATCTTCCGGACAAAAGCCCAAGCAAACCACGGCATAGCCTTCTCTTCTCTTTTGCAAAATCTTTTCAATGGTTTCTTTAGTATAAAGCGGTTGATCGCCAAAAATGACCAAAACATCGCCCTTGAAACCTTGCAAAGCCTCTTTGGCACATTTAACCGCGTGTCCGGTGCCGAGCTGCTTGTCTTGGACGCAGGTCTTATACGGCGCAACCTCTTTTTTGACCAAATCACCGTCCGGAGAAACCACAACCACAACCTCATCAACTTTGGCTGACTCCAACGTGTCTAATATGTGTCTTATCATCGGCTTGCCGCAAACCGGCATCATTACCTTGGGTAAATCTGACTTCATGCGGGTTCCTTTGCCGGCGCCTAAAATTATGGCCGCTACTTTATTGTTCATTATATTTCTCCTTCATAATCTTTTTTTAATGAATGTTAGTCTATATTAACAGTGGTATAATTTTTGTTAATATCTTTGAGGCTTTTATGAGAAAACTTTTTCTTGCAATTTGTTTCAGCTTATGCTTGGCTCCGTCTTGTGCTTTTGCCGCCATCAGAAGCGTGGCTAATATGACCGAAGCGCAAAATGCCGGCGGTGAAAATCAGCTCCAAATTTCTCAGGAATTGCTCGACGAAAAAGCCTATTTTCGCAATATGACCCAAGAGCAAATGCGCGAATATCTCAAAGACAGACTCTTTCATGTGGTCACAACCGAACTGGAAAAAACTGATGCCCTCGGCGGCGATAGTGCCGTTGATGTGCAAAAATCGGCCCTGCAATTGGAAATTGAGGCTCAAAACAAAAAATCTATCTTTGAAAAAATTTATGACCGTGCCATGCGCAACCTCATTGATATTACCGAGCCCGAACCCAAAGCCAAAATCTATACTCAGGAAGATTCTCAAAATATGCGCCCCCAAGCCGCCGATGAGGCCGAAAAAATGCAAAAACTGCAAATGGCTCAGCGTCAGGCTTGGCTCAACAGCAATGTGCCCATGATTGAGGCCGAGCTGCCCCCTTATAACCAAAAAACGCTCATTCCCGCGCAGGAGCATATTCCCTACCTTTTTTCGCGGATTGAACTTTTGCCCGACGGTTTAATCAAATTTACCGATACGATTGTGGTGGTGGCTAACGGCCAAAAGCTCAAAGAAAGCATTCAACGCGCGTTTCCAAAATTTGTCTTTGACCGCGAAGGAAAACGCCAAAAGGTGGAGTTTAATTTGCTCAATGTTTCCATTAACGGCAATCCCGTTCAATACAAACTCATCGACCGCAATAATTATGTCTTTATGGAGCCGGTTGACAAAATTGAACTCGTTCCCGGGGTTTATGAATATCAATTTGACTATACCATTGATAACCAAATTTTTTCTTATGACGAGTTTGATGAGTTTTATTGGAACCTGACCGGAAGTGTTTGGAACCTGGTGATTGCGCGCGCCGGTGCCGTTGTGGTGCTTCCGCCTAATACACAGATTCTCGGCCAAATGGCGCTCTCCGGCTATAATGGCTATTGGCGCGATGATACCGTTGCCATCTCCCAAGAACAAGACAATGTTTTGGGCTTTGTTTCTCAAACGCCGCTGTTTATCGGTCAGGCCATGGAAATGATTGTTTCTTTGCCCAAAGGCGCCGTTTCCGACCTCTCTTGGAGCAAAAAGTTTTTGCGTCTTATCAATGCCTATGGAGATATTCTGTTTGCCGCGTTCGGCTTATCGGCCATTTTCTTGTCTTATCTGATTTCTTGGAAATTTATTCGCCAAAACAAAAAAACACCCGTCAAAGGCATTTTTAAAGATGCTTCCTTGCTGCGCTATCTGGCCAAAGGCGTCATTGATAAAAAAACTTTCGGCGCTTTCCTGCTCGACCTTTATCGCAAAAATATTATCGATATTGAAGAAAATGATGATAATATTTTGCTTGTTAAAAAAACCGATAATCTGACCTGCTTGTCCTCTGCCGAGAAAAAAGTTTTGCGCTGTCTCTTCGGCCAAGAAGAAGTTATTTTGAACGTGAATTCTTTTACGGCCGGCAAAATCGACAAGGCTTGCAAATTGCTCAAAAATGCCGTTTGCCAAAAAATTAAACAGCTTTGCTTTAAGCTCAATTTCGGCTATGTGGTGTTCGGGGTCGGTATGTTGCTTTTTGCCGAAGCCGCCATTGCTTATTTGAACTATGATTTTGCTTATAACTTTTTGTTTTTGCTTTTGGCAACTTTGGTGCTGGCTTTTTGTTTGTGGCTCTTTCAACACAAATTTGCTTCCGGCAAAAAAAATAAGGCAGCCCGCATTGCGGCAGTTTTTTTGGCCGCGGCAACGGCTTTTGTGATGTTGGCAATTGTCAATTTGGCAACCGTGTTGCTTTTGGCCGCCGCTTTGCTTGTGATTCAGGAATATGGAAAATTGTATGTCCAGCGCGACGGCTTGCTCGCGGCTTATGTTAAAGAAGCTCAAAATTTTGCCGAGTTGCTCAAAAACAAGGCCGATGCTTTGCGCTTGGGAAAAGATTTTGCCCAAAATCAGGCCGCGGTGATGGCTCTGGACTGCGAAGCAGATTTTCTGCCCGCCGCACAAAACAAAAATGTTTATAAGTTGGATATTGTGGCCAAACTTTTGGAAAAAATTTGAGCCTTATTACCGCGTCCGGCTTATTGTGGCAAAACCTCTTCTCGGTTTTGTGCTTGGCGATAAAAATACATGAAATATTGATATATATGCGCCAGATAGGAGCCTTTCAGCGCATCATTAAACAAACTTATCAGCGCCGTGACAAAGCTAAACAACAAGTTGATGACCAAATTTTCACTCCCGATGGCAAAATACATGCTAAATACAATCATGTTGGTGAGCATCATCGGCAGGCTCATGACAAACAACCCCCAAAAAACCGCGTTCATGTTGCCTTTGGTCATTTGATATGATTTTTCAAAAGTTATCTCCTTGTTCTCCAGAGCAATGGCCGGAAAAACCAAGCAATAGCGCGATAAAAATATGCCGACGATAAAAAAGCTCAACAGCGTAAAAATCATGCTCAGCCGTCTTATCTCTCCCAGACCGAACGCTTGGCACAATCCGCCCAAAAACATGCCGATGCAAACAGAAATTAAGATGCCGGCAAAAATCAGTTTCAGCAAAGCCCAGATATATTTGAAGTCTTTTTTGCCCAAACGCATGGTGAGAAAACTCTTGTTTTCTTCTCGGGTGATGACATATGTGATGTAGGAAACCGTGGTTGATATGCCGCCGACAAACATGATGAGCACATAAAAGTTCAGCCCTTCTTCCGCGGCGCAATCGGCATCAGCCGAAGTGCACAAGGAAGGAAAACCGGTGAGATAATCCATAAAACAAGCCAAAATCCCCCACATCAGCGCTATTTTGACAAAGGCTTCAATGTGGTTGAAGGCAAAATTGAAGCTGCGTTTGACCGCTTCTCCAAACGGTAAATTAATTTCCGGCATGGGCATCTTCCTCGGCTTGGGCATACAAAATTTCATATTGTATGTTGAGATTGTTTAAAATGCTGATGTATATAAACAAGGCAAAAAAGTCATAAATATATTCGCTCAGCAACATATTATAAAGGCTGACGTTGAGGCTCAGCGCTCTGAAGTTGGTGTATAAATTGCCAAAAACAAACATGGCCACCACCAAAATTAGCATAAAGCTCAAAAAGATTTTTAAACTGTTGCCCGAGGTTTGGTGCCAAAGGTATGAAAGCGACGGAATTTTTTCTCCCCGCATGACAAAAACTAAGGCCGAATAAAAACGCAACAAAACTATCGGCACAATAAAACCCAACGAGACAACGGCAAAAAAGACCATCTCTACCCGCCAATCCGGATTGGGGTTGCGCATATATAAAATCCACCAGGAGAGTATCGGTAAAAGATTCAACAATAGCACTAACAACAAACTGCCGGCAAATTTCAGATATCTCCCATCTACCGCAAAGATTGATTTTTTGCTCATCGGTCGGCTTATAAAAACATATTCATACCACTTGATGCCGACATAGGCCAAAATCAGCATTTTGATGATGCTATAGGCAAAATAGCCGAGCAAAGAGTTGGAGCAAAAGAGCCCTTCCGCGGAGCCTGATGAATAAGCACAAAGATAATTGAACCCCAGCAAGGTGGCGCTTAAAGTAATGAGCAAAGCCGCCGATAAAGACAAAGCAAAAAAGACTTTGCCGTGATCCAAAATTTGGTTGAACGGCGAAAACATCAATCTAAACAACGGCAATGTGACTTTACGGAGCTTTTCTTTTTCCTCAACCGGCGCTAATACTCCGCCCTCTTTGAACAACGAACTATCCGAATATTTTTGTTGTAATTTAGTCAGCAATTTGTTCAACATGACTAAAGCTCCTTTATGGTTGTGACGCCGGAAATGGCACGGATTTTACTCATGGTATCATTCACAAAGGCAAAACCGCCGGAAAGCTCGATGCGGACATCCCAATCGGGAACATCCGGCTTGATATATATTTTGTTCACCCCGTTATTATCGTGGCGCAAAACCTCATGGATGGGTTTGACGGCGCTTGCATCATTAACATAAATAATCAGCCCGCTTGAGACATTGGCAATGGCATGGTCCAAAGTTTCAACCAAATTTATCATCGTGCGCGGCATGGCCTCTTCATTTTCTTTGGTGATGGACACGCTCACCAATAGCGGCAGACCGGAATTGATGACTTCTTCATATTTGGCCAAACCGTCCGAGAAAAGCAAGCCTTCAAAGTTGCTGCTGCCGTCGGACAACTGCAAAAAGGCATATTTGTTGCCCGATTTGCTGACACGTTTTTGGAACGAGGTGACACAACCGGCCAATTTGGCGCGAATGTTATCTCCGACACGAACACTGCCATAAACTTCGGCGGCCGGCTTGACGCCCAGTTTTTCCATACCTTCACGATAACTGTCCAACGGGTGGGCGGATATGTAAAAGCCGATGGCCTCGGCCTCGAGTTTCAATTTTTCCAGCTCCGGCCAATCGGGCTTATCGGCCAGTTTGACCTTGGCGTGAAGCTCCTCGTTGCCAAAGAGTGAGGCCTGAGAGCTGGTTTTGAGCTCGGTTGAAGAATAAATATGCCTAATGATGGTTTCAATATTGGCAAAAATTTTACCGCGATTTTTTTCCAGACAATCAAAGGCGCCGGCTTTGCACAATTGCTCCAACTGGCGACGGTTGATTTGTTTGAAATCGGTACGGTGGATGAAGTCGGACATATCTTTATAGGGGCCGTGTTTTTTTCTTTCTTCAACAATGCTTTGCATGTTGGCCGCACCCACACCTTTTATCGCGCCCAAGGCATAGCGAATATTTTCACCTTCTACGGCAAAATCGGCTTCGGAATGGTTGATATCCGGCGGCAAAACCTTAAAGCCCAGCTTTTTGCATTCCTCTTTGTATAATTGCAACTTGTCGACATTGGTCATATCCAAGGTCATGACGGCGCACAAAAAGGCCACCGGATAATGCGCTTTCAAATATGCGGTTTGATAAGACACCAGCGAATAAGCCGCGGCGTGCGATTTGTTAAAACCATAGGAAGCAAATTTTTCCATCTGGTCAAAAATGGCGGTGGCGGTTGCTTCGGGAATGCCTTTTTTCAGGGCACCTTCGGTAAACATGGCGCGTTGTTTTGGAATCTCATCGCGCATTTTTTTACCCATAACCTTACGGAGCTTATCGGCACCGCCCATGGTATAGCCGCCCAAAACCTGCGCAATTTTCATAACCTGCTCTTGGTAAACCATAATGCCGTAGGTTTCACCCAGAATCGGTGCCAAATCTGGATAGAGATAGGTGATTTCTTCTTCACCGTGCTTACGTTTAATATAAGTCGGAATGTTATCCATCGGGCCCGGACGATAGAGGGAAACGATAGCGATTAAGTCTTCAAAACGGTCGGGGCGAATCTGTTTGTGCACGTCTTTCATGCCCGGAGATTCAAATTGGAACACGGCGGTGGTGTCGCCCCTTGAGAGCATGTCATAAGTTGCTTTATCATCCAAGGGAATCTTATCAATATCCAAGTCAATTCCTTGGCTGATTTTGACCCAATCGACGGCTTTTTTGATGACGGTTAAGGTCTTCAAACCCAAAAAGTCAAACTTAATCAAGCCGGTTTCTTCCACAAACTTCATATCATATTGGGTAACCGGCATGTCGGCCTTGGGATCTTTGTACAGCGGCACCAGCTCATCCAACGGGCGGTCACCAATCACCACGCCGGCCGCGTGCATACCCGACTGACGGTACAGCCCTTCCAGCTTCATACCGATGTCAAAAAGTTTGTTGATTTGCGGGTCGTTTTGGCGCATTTCCTCCAGCTCGGGCACTTGGTCCAACGACTCTTGCAAGGTGGGGTTTTTGCCTTGCGCGCCGGGGGGAATCATCTTGGAGATTTTATCAGCTTGCGAATAGGGCATTTGCAAAACGCGCGCCACATCGCGGATGACGTTTTTGGCTTGCAATTTGCCATAGGTGATGATTTGTGCCACATGGTCAAAACCATATTTGTTTTGCACATATTCAATGGTTTTGTAACGGTTTTCCTGACAAAAGTCGACGTCAAAATCCGGCATGTTAACACGTTCCGGGTTCAAGAAGCGTTCAAACAGCAAGTCTAATTTTAACGGGTCCAAATCGGTGATTTTCAAAGACCAAGCCACAATGGAACCTGCACCGGAACCACGTCCCGGCCCCACCGGCACGCCATGGCCTTTGGACCAGCGAATGAAGTCCGACACGATGAGGAAGTAGCCGGGGAAGCCCATTTTTTTGATAACGCTCAGCTCATATTCCAAACGGGCATAATAACGCTTGTCGATTTCTTCTTTTTCTTCGGCGGTCATCCCTTCATAATAGACATGCGCTTTCATGCGCTCGTTTAAGCCCTTATAGGCTTCTTCGGTGATGAACTCGTCTTGAGTGCGGCCGCCGGGGCATTCAAAAATCGGCAACAGAGGCTGAACTTTTTGCGAGATAAAGTTGCAACGCATGGCAATGTTGACGGTGTTTTCAATGGCTTCGGGCAAATCTTTGAACAGCTCGACCATCTCCTCTGTACTGCGCAGGCGGTTGTTGGGCGAATAGCGGCGGCGGTTTTCATTGGCCACATATTCACCTTCGGCAATGCAAATGAGGGCATCGTGCGCTTCATACATATCCGCATTCATAAAATAAGCCTCGTTGGTGGCCACCAGCGGAATGTTATATTTATAAGCCCAATCAATGAAGGTGTCTTCGGTTTTCTTTTCTTGCTCCAGCCCAATGCGGGAGATTTCCATATATAAGCGGTCGCCAAAAATCTCATGGAGTTTGACAATGTTTTCTTCCGCTTCTTGCTTACGATTTTCCAGAAGCAAGCGTCCGGCCTGTCCTTCCCAACCGCCGGTTAGGCAAATGAGGCCTTCATTTAATTCTTCCAAATCGCTCATTTTGAGCTGGGCACGCTCGCCTTTGGGCGGATTGTCCAGATATGAGCGTTTCATCAGGTGCATGAGGTTTTTATAACCGGTTTCATTCATCACCAAAATGATGATTTTATCCGGTTCAATCACGCGGCCTTTGGATTTGAGCAAATCATCGGCATCGGGGTTGCGCAAAAAGAACTGCGTGCCCAAAATGGGCTTCACGCCTTCATCCGAGGCATATTTGGACAAGGCCTTACCGCAGAACAAATTGGCGGTATCGGTGATGGCGATGGCGGGGATATTGTGGTCATGCATATAGTGGATTAATTTGGGCACAAGAATGGCGCCTTCCGACAAAGAATAAGCAGAATGAACGCGCAAATGAACAAATTTTGGTGCCGACATGGAATCCCTTTTACAAAAGAAAATTTTCTGGTCTGATTATAGCAAGATTATTGTCAGACTCAACAATAAAAAAAGGGTTATCCTTCCGTTTTAGAAAAGTCTTAAAACCGCTTGTGATGCCTGCGAGGCAAGCGAGAGGGAGTTAGTTGCCAGTTGCTGGCGGGTTTGGAGCGAAAGCATATTGGCACTCTCTTCATTCATATCGGCCAGGGTGAGCTTGTCCGCACCTTCTTCCAAAACGTTAATCAGGTTTTCGGTGAACTCATCGCGGGTGGTGATGATGGAATAATAGTTACCGAGCTGGGTGGAAGCCGAGCGGAGCTTGTCTTGCGCATTCAGCACTTGGTCAAGCGAGGTCTGCACCGCTTTAGATGAAGTCCAGTCCGCCGCGAGCAGGCCGATGTTTTCCGAAGTGACATCCACCCCTTTGACCAATAAGTTGGCGGACTTGTCCTCGTTGAAATTGACTTTGAGATTATCTTCTTGCAACAAGTTAATCCCTTTATAAGCGCTGTCTTTAATCAGCATATCATATTGCGACAGCGCCGCGTTGAATTGCTTTTGGTAAGCATCGCGCTCTTCTTGTCCTTGCGTCTGTTGCGCCTCTTTTTTCGCCTTTTCTTCGGCAATCACCTCCGCCGCTGTCTTCCACGCCGAAGTCTCCGATACTTTCATTACAGTTTCAATATTATCCGCCGTAATTGCATTGTAAATTGATGATGAAGTATTTTCATCGCGATAATCTTCTTTCACCTCATACCACTTGGTTGCCCCATCTTTCTCAAAAGCAATCT
>CALXPK010000061.1 GCA_944390265.1 uncultured Alphaproteobacteria bacterium
ATGCTTATCGCTCGGCCACCATCAATATTGCCGGAAAAATTAATGCAGTGTCAACCACAAGTAGTTTTATCAGTTTATCAGCAGAAGGCGGAAATCATATTCACATTTTATCTACGGCAGAAATTTACAGTAGTTCTAAATATGGCATAATAAACAGCAATAATTCCGGCGGCTATGGCAACAATATTCTTGAAATAGATAAAGGGGCTAAGATTGCGATTGAGAAAGACGGACAAGCAAAATGGTATGAAGTCAAAGAAGATTATCAAGATGAAAATACTTCAAGCACCACAAACAATACAATTACTCTGGATAATATTGAAACCAAAATGAAAGTGACAGAGACTTCGGCATGGAAGACAGCCAAAGAAATTATTGATGCTCAAACGGCCGAGGAAGAAGCGCAAAAAATTGCACTTGAAATGCAAGGGAAAGAAGAAAGAGACGCCTACCAAAAGCAATTTAACGCGGCACTCTCGCAATATGATATGCTGATTAAAGACAGCGCTTATAAAGGGATTAACTTGTTGCAAGAAGATAATCTCAAAGTCAATTTCAACGAGGACAAGTCCGCCAATTTGTTGGTCAAAGGTGTGGACGTCACCTCGGAAAGCATCGGCCTGCTCGCGGCGGACTGGACTTCATCCAAAGCGGTACAGACCTCGCTTGACCAAGTGCTGAATGCGCAAGACAAACTCCGCTCGGCTTCAACCCAGCTCGGCAACTATTATTCCATCATCACTACCCGCGATGAGTTCACCGAAAACCTCATCAATGTTTTGGAAGAAGGTGCGGACAAACTGACCCTGGCCGACATGAATGAAGAATCGGCCAATATGCTTTCGCTCCAGACCCGCCAGCAACTGGCGATAAATTCCTTAAGTTTGGCATCGCAATCAGCTCAAGCCGTCCTACGCCTGTTTTAGGGAAAATGGATTCTGCGGGAACCTAATACAGAAAGCCGGAGAATTTTTTGCGGTCATGTACGCTCAATGTACACTTCCTTAAAAATCCTCCGGTTTCTTATTATCTTCCTCGTATAATCCATTTTTTATGTGCCGCGTGGCGCTTGTGTCTTGATAAAATCTTTTTTTCATTATTTTCTTGCTTATTTTTCTCTTTGGTGATAGCTTCTCCTCCGTTTTTGTATTATTTTTTATATATTAAACCTTAAAGCTATGGACCAAAATAAGTTTGATGATGCTAAAAATTTGCTGGAAAAAGAAATTGATGAGCTTGATAACCCAGACAAAAAAGAACGTATGAAATTTTTCTTGAATGAATATTCTAAACCAAAATTTAATATCAATGCTTCTTTGCTCGTGTTCTTGGTGACACTTATCCTTTGTCTGCTTTGGCAAAATAATGAACAACGCGTGTTTATTGATAAACAACAACAAGAGGTTAATTCTCTTATCTTGTATATGATATACACCTGTCCGGAATTGTTTCCCAATGACAGCATTTTTCCCGAATCGGACCAACCCTTTGATTTTGAGTTGTCCGAGGATAATCTGCCGGCAAAACTTATTTAAAAAAAACTCCGTATTTTTTTAATACGGAGTTTTTTTTGTGTAACCAATATTATTCTGCGGTTCCGGTTTTGGGTGCGGTCGGCGCATCTGCCGGAACAATGCTTTGCAAGGTGCCAATGGCTTTTTTGCGCTTGAGCTTGTTGACAAACTTCATTGAGCGTTGGGCATCCCATTTCTTTTTGCCCTCTTCTCTTTGGAAAATTTGCTGATAGACCTCTATGGCTTGGTCAAACTCAGAAAGTTTGGTCAAGCAACTGGCCAACCCGTCATACAATTTGTGATGATATTTTCCCGGGCCGATTATCATTTGCGCTTTTTTATAGCATTTCAACGCATCATTAAACTTGAGCATTTTTTGGTAGACAAAGCCAATGCTGATCCAGGCTTGAATCTCGCGGCTGTCAATGTTCAAAATTTTGGTAAAGCACTTAATGGCCGAGGCATTGTCCCCCATCAGCTGATAGGTCACGCCCACACCGTTCCAGGCCTTGATGTTGTTTCTGTCATTGGCCAAAACTTTTTTGAAGAAAGAGATGGCTCTTTCATATTGCTTCAATTTTTGCAAGGTGACCGCCACGCTCAACAAGGTTTGAGCATGTTTGCTATCTATCTTCATGGCTTGTTCCAACACATCTAAGGCTTCTTTATATGCAAACATGTGCTGTAAGGCAATGGCTTTGCCGTTCAACGCTTCCAAAGAGGTTTTGTCAATGGCAATGGCTTCATTGAAGCAAGCAATGGCATCTTTATATAGCCCGCGCATGCTCAAGGTTACGCCTTTGTTGTTCAAAACTTCTACAGATTGCGGATTTAAGGCTAAGGCCTTGTCAAAACACTCTACCGCCTCGGTATAGCGGCTCATCTTTTGGAAAGCAAAACCCTTACTGTTCAGCGCTTTCCATGATTGTGGCTGTTCGGCAATGGCCGCATCAAATTGTTCAATGGCTTCTTTATACAGCCCTTGATCTAATAGTTCTTGCCCTCTTTTATAGGCATTGTTTTCATTCGACTTTACCATAATATTTTCTCTTCCGAATTATATTGGTTACAAAATAATTAATCGGATTTCATCGTAGCATCATGTCTTTCATATGTCAAGGAAACAATCAGAATAATTTGAGCTGCTTATAGAGCTCAATATCGCCCCTGACCTCAATATAGCGGCAACCGAATTTCAGGGCAAAATTTTTCACCGCCGCGCGCTTTAGTTCAAAATGGCTTTTATAGGCTTTTTGAAACAATTTGCTTGAGCTGTTGAACACAAACTTGGTTTTGCCTTCGGCCGCCATGTATTCTCCGGCTTTGGGAGCAAAATCTTCCAAAACATCAAACACATTTATCAGATAAACCTTGGCTTTTTTGGCCAAAGCGGCAATGGTTCTTTGCAACTCTTCAGTCATAAAATTGAAGTCGCTGATGATGAAAATACTCGCCCCGGTCTTAATGCTTGGTTGCAAAATGCGTAAATAGCCGGCAAAACTTCCGTTTGCCTCATGGGGGGACAAAATCTTTTGGCTGACCTCGGCCAGTTTTTTGAATATGGCAATTAAATTGGCCTGATGATTTTTGGGTTTGAAAATGTAATTTTGCGTGCCGTCATATATCAGACAACCAAATCTATCCTTGTTTTCCAGCGCCATCCAGCCGAACAGGCCGGCAATTTTGGCCACAGACACCGATTTGAGTTGCTTCTTGGTGCCAAAAACCATATAAGGCGACATATCGGCCGCAACATAAATCTCCCTATCTTTTTCCTCGGCATAGAGCTTGACATAAGGCGTGCCTTTTTTTGCCGTCACGCGCCAATCCATATCGCGCACGTCATCACCATAGGTATAATTGCGGATTTCTTCCAGCTCAATGCCCCTGCCCTTAAAGGCCGATTTGACATCGCCGGCTTGGTTCGATACGCTCAGCTTGGGCGTGATATGCCGCAAATAGCCGACATAGCGGCGTTGTTCTATCAGCTCATCTAGGCTGACGAACAAGCCCGAATTGTCCGACTCTTCGGCGCGAGAAAAAATTTTTGCCCAGCTTGCCAATCTTTTCATGATTAAAGCCTTTCTTTAGGGCAGAGGGACCAGCGAGATGAGGTTTTTGATGATGTCATCTGCAGTCACGCCTTCGGCCTGAGCCTCAAAGCTCAAAACAATACGGTGGCGCAACACATCATAGACCACCGCTTGAATGTCTTCCGGCGTGACAAAATCGCGCCCCGATAACCAAGCATTGATTTTGGCGCATCTGTCCAAAGCAATTGTGGCACGCGGGCTGGCACCGAACAAAACATAGCCGTGCAATTTGTTGTCATATTTTTCAGGATGACGGGTGGCCATAATCAATTGAACCAAATATTCTTCCACCGCATCGCTGGTATGAACGTTCAAAACCTCTTTTCTGGCGGATAAAATATCTTCCACCGCCAAACGGTTGAACTGCGGCTGATTTTCTTTGGCAACCTCGCCTCTGACCAAATGCAAAATTTTCTTTTCGGTTTCGGCATCGGGCTGGTCTATTTTGATATACATTAAGAAACGGTCTAATTGGGCTTCCGGCAGATTGTAGGTGCCTTCATGCTCGATTGGGTTTTGGGTGGCCATCACCATAAAAAGCTCCGGCAAAACGTAGCGTTTGCCACCGATACTGACCTGACGCTCAGCCATGGCCTCGAGCAAAGCCGATTGCACCTTGGCCGGCGCACGGTTGATTTCATCTGCCAAAACCAAATTGGCAAAAATGGGGCCTTTTCGAAACTCAAACTCACCTTTGGCGGCAACATAAATTTCACTGCCGGTGATATCAGACGGCAACAAGTCCGGCGTAAACTGAATGCGGTTGAACTTGGCGGTGATGCAATCTGACAAGGTTTTAATGGCCTTGGTTTTGGCCAAACCGGGGGCGCCTTCCACCAAAGCATGACCATCGGCGAGCAAGGTTATCAACAATTTTTTGACCAAATCTTCCTGACCTAAGATTTTGGTTTCCAAATATTTTTGCAAAGATAGGATTTTGTTTCTGACTTCTGACATTTTGCTTTCCTCTTATTTTTCGCAAGCGGCACGGTTCAAAAAGTTGTGATATTCATCTAACACGGCTCTTTTCATCGGCTCATTTTGCAGAAAATCATATAACTCAATTGAGCGTTTGTAGTGGGCTTTGGCCAACTCATAGTCACCTTGTTCGCGGTTATAGGCTTCCACGCGCGCCAGATAGAGCAAAGCCTCGGCTTCGGCAAAATGGTGCGCGGCTTTGCCATACAAATATACCGATTTCATCAGTGCTTTGCGGGCGTTGGGGATGTCTTTGATGACATAGCGCAGGCTGCCGATGGCCGACAAGGCACTGGCCTCGCCCAGCAAATCGCCGTTTTCACGATAAAGTTCGCGGCATTGTTCCAAAATGTCATGAGCCACATCGTAATTGCGGTTTTTCATCTCTATTCTGGCCATGGCACGCAAAACCGAGGCTTCTTTCAAAGAAGTTCCGTCGGCATGGAACATCTCGGCAGCTTTTTTATAGGCTTGCAAGGCCTCTTTTTCCTGATTTTTCATCAAAAAGACATAAGCCTCGTGGTCATAAGCATCGCCCTCTAAATCATAACTGTCAATTTCGGCGGCCACGTGTTGCGCCAAACGGACAATCTCCATGGCTTTGCCCAAATCACCGCGGGCGGCCTCGAGTTTGGAAAGTTTTATCAAGGCTTCGGCATAGGTATTTTGACCTTCGGGCAGGTTTTTAACCAGTTCGGCCGCAGATTTCAAACTTTTTTCGGCACGGTCAAAATCATCTAAACTCAGCTCCAACTCGCCCAAGCGCGACAACACAAATGCCTCGCCCTGCGAATCGTCTTGTTCATGATACAAAAATGCGGCTTGTTCATATGATTGGCGGGCTAAATCATAGTCGCCTTTTTTCCAATTTTCGTCGCCTTGCTGAAAAGTTTGGGCGGCTTTGGTCTTATATTTTTCCTGAGTTGTTCCGTTCATGCAAAAACTCCTTTTCTTTCTGCCAATATTAATATATATATGGTGTGTTTGAAAAAATTACAAGACGTTTGAATGAAGTATCAGCAATGGAAGATATATTTGATTTAGCCGAACCGGAAACCCCGCAAACTTATGACAATGCCAGCCTTTTAGCTCCGACTTATCCTTGGCTTGAAGCCCTCAACCCTGAGCAAAGGCAAGCCGTGGAAACAACCGAAGGCCCGCTTCTTGTTCTTTCCGGCGCCGGCACCGGCAAAACCAAAGTTTTGACCACGCGTCTGGCCTATATTTTGGCACAACACAAGGCCAACCCATGGAACTGCTTGG
>CALXPK010000062.1 GCA_944390265.1 uncultured Alphaproteobacteria bacterium
CTAAGCAAAAATGCAAATGATTTTGCATTTTTGTCTGCAAGCTCTTTGTAACATCTTATTGAGTAAGGGCGGCGACAGCGCCCGCAACGAAATTAGATGCCAAAGCAACGAGCGGCGAAGCAGCGTAATCCCGACGCGCTCACCATTTACAAAAAAGCTCTGTTTTACAGAGCTTTTTTTTGCACAAAATCACGTTCGGGATTCGAACCCGTAATATCTGTATCCCTCCAAAATAACATATTATGAAAATTTTGTGAAATTTTAAAAAAAATATATCTTGTTAATCAAATATTTAGATTTATGTGCCTATTCTAATAATGATTTAATTTTGGAGAATAAAAATGAAAAACTTTAATGAAAATGATATTCGTATTGCTGCATACTATAACTGGTTGAACTCTGGCTGCCAAAATGGCAACGATTTGCAAAACTGGAACTTGGCTTTGCAACAATTGTCCAACAATGCAACCAGCACAAAAAGTGCCAGCAAAACTTTGGCTTGCAAAAACATTGCCGCCAAAGCCAGCAGCAAAACCATAAGCGCCAAAGCTGCCGCAACCAAAACCATATCCAAAACTTCTGCTTCTAAAAAGAAGAAATAAGATAAGTTTTGGCAGATAAACAAAAAAGCCTCGGCCATAAAGCTGAGGCTTTTTTGTTTTATGCAAAATATAAAATACAGCCGATGAGAAGCGGAATGGAAAGGTTATCATCGAGCTTGAGTTTGTCCTCAAAAAGCTCGGCAATTGTGGCCGCCATGCAGGCAATAATGCTGACATCGCGCACGTTGAAAATCGGGTTAAACAAAAGCATGATAAAAAGTGCACTGATGAAAAAGGCCGAGCAGCCTTCCAAAGATTTTTGTTTGCGGATTTTACGGGTGCCGAAACATTTGCCGATAATGGCGGCGCTGGCATCAGACACAATCATGATGGAAAGCGCAATAATACAAATGTTTTTAGGAAAGAGCAGACAGCAAAGAAGAGCGGCTGAAAGCACATAGAAGGCCCCGGATAAAGTGAAACGATTGTGCTTGAGTTCTTTGAGGCGCATGGTTTGGCTGAAAAGTTTTCCAAACAAACGGCGAAACCACGAATATTTTTTATAATTGGCATATTCTGCCGCCAAATCCAAAACAAGCAAGGTTGACAAAAGCCCAATAACCGTTTTCATCGGAATAAAAAAGATAAAACACGGAATCCACAAAGAGCTCAAATGCACCGATTTACGATAAATTTCTTTTTTAATAGATTTTTGTTCAAATAAAGACCACATATCAGGCTACCTCAAACAAGAAGATACAATATCCAACTGCGGCATATAGGTTTTGGAAGACACATTGGCCAAACCCAGAAGCGTATGGAAAAAGTTGTCATGACTAAAGTTTTTTGTGGCCGCTTTTTCTTTCAAACAAGCATAATCAATCTGAGCTTGCTTTTGTGGAGAAAGCCACATCAACATCGGCACTTTGGTTTGATATTCCGGCGCCAAGGCATAGGGCAGGCCGTGCAGATAAGAGCCCTTTTCACCAAGCGATTCGCCATGGTCGGAAACATAGACAAGCAAAGCAGACAAGTCGGGTTTTGCCTCTGTTTTAAGCAAATCAATGGCTGAAGAAATGATATAATCGGTATAAAGAAGGGTGTTATCATAAGTGTTAACAATCGATTCTTGCGAGCAATTTTGAATATCCGTGGTGTCACAGGTCGGCTTAAAAACATCAAATTTCTTGGGATAACGTCGATAATAAGCCGGCCCGTGGCTGCCGATGGTGTGCAAAACCAAAATCGTGTTGCCATCAATTTTTGGGAGCTCCTGCTTGAGATATTGTAACAAAATTTCATCATAGCAAAAACCGTCTTGGCACAAATCTTTGGTGCGAAAAGCAGTTAAATCTGCTTTTTCTACCCGATTGCACACACCCTTGCAACCGCTGTCATTTTCCGCCCAAATCACCTTATATCCGGCTGTTTGTGCCATGTCCAAAGCATTTTGCACAAAGGCGGCATCATCGGTGTCAAAATCATCTTTTGAATAAGCCGAAAACATGCAAGGCAAAGAAACAGCAGTCAAGGTTCCGCAAGAAGAAACATGGCTAAAATTAACAATATCTTGTTTGGCAAGTTTGGGGTTGGTGAGATGCGCATAGCCGTTGAGCGAAAAGTTTTGCGCCCGCGCCGTCTCGCCGATGATAAGCACAATCAGATTCTTTTGTTTTGAAGATTGAAGAACGGGTTTTTCATCCAAAATTTGCAATTTTCTGGCCGCTTTGGCTTTTTTCTGATGATAACGAATAATGGCATAAGGATAGTTAAACGTGTTCATCAGCTTGGTGATGTCATTATGATTGCGGCCGATAACGGCATATTGTTTGAAGCAAGAAGCGGCAAACAGCGCCAAGACGAGCAAGGCAATCAAAATATTTTTCAGGCGTTGTTTGAGCTCTTGTTTGAAAGGGGCTTGCACAACTTTGACTTTGGCGATGAGAAAAGCCGGTAGCACACCGGTTAAAATGAAGGTCAGCCAGAATGAAATCGAGATATGTTCGGAGGCTTCGGAAAAGTTGGTTTCGGCAATGTTGCGCACCATGTCGGAGTTAATGTAAACATTAAAAGTAGCCATATAATAGTTGGCAATACTGGAGCAAAGGAGCAAAATGAGGATAACGATTCGCCCAATCTTTCGGGTAAAAATAAGGTTAAACAACATAAATAAAGGAATAAATATAAAAAAGATGAGCGAAAAGGCAAACAACGCGCTCTTAAAATCCGTGACGTCAAAATTTTGAACAACATAGCGCCAAAAAGAAAAATTAAGCACGCTTGAGAAATATATGGATATAATCAAAATCAGCTTTGATGAAGATATTTCTCTTTTGTCAAATGTCATTTTATGTCCTTTCAAAATCGGCACATTACCGAAACTGATTCTTGACATAAATTGTCAATCTGAAAACAATCTGAAAAAAAATAACTTTTTTTCTTGCCTTTTTCAGATTAAATTCAGATTGGAAAAAGATATTATCCTAAAATTAAATAAGGATAAGATAATGAATATTTTATTGGTAGAAGATGATATAAACTTAGGTCGCGGCATCAAAAACCTGCTTGAACTCAATGGTTATAATACCGATTGGGCGCATGACGGCAAAGAGGCGCTGGAATATATCCAATCAAGCAAACAACATACCTATGATGTGATTTTGCTGGATTGGATGTTGCCGGAATTGTCGGGTATTGAGGTTTGCAAGACGATTCGCAATCCGCAAAAAGGCAATTTTCAAGGCGGAGTTATTTTCCTGACGGCCAAATCCGGTTTGGATGATTGCGTATCAGCCCTTGACAGCGGTGCCGATGATTATATCACCAAACCCTTTGAAATTAAGGAGCTGATTGCCCGCATCAAAGCCGTATCGCGTCGCAAGAGCAAACCTTTTGTCGATGAGATTTATACTTTTGGCGATGTGACCATCAATTGTTCGCAAAATATGTTGCAAATTGAGGGTGGGGAGGTTGTTTTTTCCAAAACCGAGTTTAAGATATTCAAAATCTTGTTTATCAACCACAATCGCACCATTTTGCGCGAGACGTTGTTTGAAAAAGTTTGGCCGGATAACTTAGATATAAGTAGCGCCAGTTTGGATTCTTATATTTATAACATTCGCAAAAAAATCAAACCTTTTGCCGCCAAGTTGGAGCTACGTTTGGTTAAAGGCGTGGGATATACGTTGGAAATAAAATGATAGAAAAAATAAAAAGAAATTTGGTTTGGCGCTACACTTGCATCATTTTTGCCGTTTCAGCTTTGGTGTTCATCAGCTGCGACAGTGTTTATCACTATGTGGTTCAGCACACTTTGGAAGAAAATTTGTTTGATTATCTGTATGAAGAATGTCACGAAGCAGAGGATTCCAAAGGCATTTCCGAAAAAGTGCACAGCTATGAGGTTGATTCCAAAATGATACAGAGTTTTTCTTATTGGGTGCTGAACGGAAAAGTCATTCATGCCGCGCAACCGGATGGATTGGTTGGTGCCGAGTTTATGAAAAAAGTCAAAAATTGGCCATATCCGAATATGGAGATTCAATATATCAAAATCAGGGAGCAACATGAGGTTTGGAACTTTGCCGCAGTATCGGGAGATTTCCGCCTGCAGGGACAAAAAGGCAAAGTCATTGTTGCCATGAACCTGACACCGATTGAAGATTTTTCGGAAAACTATCGCCAATATGGATTGCTGATTTTGCTTATGATTTGCATTTTGTCTTATTTTATAGCACGCAATTTAGCCAACCGAGCCATCTCACCGATTGTCAAAATGTATAACAACCAAAAAGAGTTTGTCTCCAATGCCTCACATGAGCTGAAAACCCCGCTGGGCGTGCTGATGGCATATTCCGAGTTAGTCGAGGCCAAATGCGGCAAAAATGAAGATATCAATGTGATAAAAGCGGAAATTAAAAATATGTCAGCCCTGATAGAAAATTTGCTGATATTGTCGCGTTTGGATAATCAAAAATCGCAAGAAGAAGCGGTTGATTTGGATGTGGGAGCCAAAGTCAAAGAAATTGTTGCAAAGTTCAACCAAATAGCCATGGATAGAAAATTTCCGATTGAAGAGAAAATTGAGAACAATTTAAAAGTCAAAATTTCTCCAATTGATTTTCAGCGCGTGATGAATATTTTGCTTGAAAATGCCTTAAAATATACGCCAAAGAACAAAAAAATTGCCGTAACGCTTGAGCATAAAAATAAAAAAATCAATATTGCGGTCAAAGATGAAGGCGTGGGAATTAAGGAAAAAGATTTACCGCATATTTTTGAGCGTTTTTATCGGGCAGATGCCTCGCACAACCGCAAAGTTTCGGGCTATGGCTTGGGGCTTTCGATTGCCTGGAAAATTGTTGAAAAATATCACGGCCAAATCAGTGTGATCAGCCAAGTGGGGCAAGGCTCAACCTTTTGTGTGGAATTTCCGGCCGATTGAATATAATTTTCTTTATAACCGATAATAATTGCTTTAAAAAAACATGCTTTTTGCTATTCTGAGCAAAGTTTTATAAGGCATGGATGATATGATAGCAAATTCTATATTCATTTTGGCAATTTGGGGTGCCTTGGGGAGCATTTTGGTTTCGCCCAAAAGCAATCGCCTCATCAGCTTTTTGACTTTTGTGCTGACCGGTGTCATTTTTTTCTTTTTGAGCAAAAATTATCTTGCCGGCGCGAAAGATGTTTTTTCTTTTGATTGGCTGCAATATATGAGCTTGCAAGTAGATATTGATTTGTCTTCAAACTCTCAAAATTATGCCCAGATTTTGCCGGTTTTCCTGCTTTCATTGATTGCGATGTTGGTGGCTGTTTGCAACGCGGAAGAAAATCGCAAACAAAGATTTTGTTGTCTGCTTGCCTTAAACTTATGTGCCGTCAGTGGTGCCGTTTGTGCCGTTAATCTGATGCAGCTTTTGGTGTGCAGCTCATTGATGACTGTGTTGGGTTTTTGCATCATTGATGATATGGATGCTCGAAAAAAATATGCTTTTTACAATCTCTTGGCCGATTTGAGCTTGTTTAGCGTATGCAGTTTGGTTTATGGCTATCTCGGCAGTCTGGATTTTAGCGCTTTGCCCAAGTTTCAAAAGTTGGGCGCGCACCGCGATTTAGTCGCAGTTTTGTTGTCTTTGGCAATCTCCTTAAAATTGGGCTTGTTCTTGTTTCACAATCAGCTTTATGACCTGAGCGTTTTGCATTTCAACCGGTTGGCCTATGTGCTTTTTTGCACCACGCCTTTGGCCGGTTTAATCATCTTGCACAAGTTTTATCCTTTGACATCGGTTTCGCCTTATGCCTTGCCGATTTTGCAAACGCTTTCCGCTCTGACGATATGTTGCGGTGTTTATAATGCCTTGTTGATGAACAATATCAAAGAAAAAGCCGTTGGTTTTGTGCAAATTCTCTTTGGTTTCGGATTGGTTGAATTTTTGTTCTTATCGGCTGATTTCAATCAGGTCGAAAACGTCATATTGCTGGGCGGCGCGGTCTTTTGCTTGATTCTATATGCCGTGTATTATGCCTCTTCATATGAGCTCTATGTCAGCAAAATGGGCGGCTTCATCTCCGGCTTCAAATTTGGTTTTGTTTTGCTGACCGTGGCGTTCTTTGCTCTTGTACATTATATATTGGTGTCCTTTGCCAAAGATGGTTTTTATGTTGCCATAGGCTTTGCCGCGCTTTTAACCTTGGTTGCGGCACATATATGGCGGCAAATCTTTTTTGGCAAAACCCGCGCCGATGAAAGAGTGATAGCCATGTTGAGAAATCCGGCCTGGTATCTGATTCTTTCCTTGGTTGCCTTGACCGTTTTGTTATGCAGTTTTGCTGTTTCAAAAGCTCTTTTGCCGACTTTGGCTTTGTTTGTCTTGTTTGTTTTGTTGCTGATAATTTATCCTCTGCGCAAAGCCGAGGTTTTATATGACAAAGAGCTCATTCAGGAAAGTGATGTTTTTGAAGATGTTTTTGACTTTTTGGTCATCACGCCGCTAACCATTTTAGGCCGCATTTTGTGGCTTTTGGTAGATTTTATCTTGATTGAGCGCACGGTTATCAATTCGTTGAGCCATGCCACCGGACTGCTGATTCGCAGTGTTGCCAAATTGAACATCTTTTCATCAGGACTATATCTTTTCTACATTGCGGCAAGTTTTGGCTTGCTGGCTTTGTTGGGCTATTGGGGGACGAAATAATGTTGAACACGTTTTCCATTTTATCTCTGATTATCGCCATTCCGTTTTTGGGCATGTTGTTTACGCTGTTTGCCAAAGAGTCGGCAGATAACAGCACGCACAATGTTTTCAGCGTGGCGCTTTTTGCGGTTGTGGCCAATATTGTCATGATATTGCGCATTTTCATGCTGATGGAGGTTTACAAGCCCGGCTTGCAACTGGTTGAAACGTATAATTGGATGCAAAATCCCGACATTAACATTGTTTTTGGGGTGGATGTCTTATCTTTAATGTTGCTTTTGGCCATTCACATTGCCTTTATCATCGGCTTCATCGGGGTAAGGAACAACTTTGAGCATCAAAAATCTTTAATGGTCTGGTCTTTGCTGTTTTTGAGCATGATAACCGGCTTTTTTGTGTCGGCCGATATCTTTTCATTTTATATCTTTTTTGAGGCGATGTTGCTGCCGCTGTTCATGCTGCTCGGCATGTTTGGCGATGTCAAAAGACAAGAATACATCAATCGCTTTTTGCTTTATAACATGGTTGGCGCGGTCATCTTTTTTGTGGCCACGGTTTTGCTTTTCAACTATCAGCACGGCATGTTGGAGTTGCAGCAATTAAATAATATGAAATTAGACAGCCGCTTGGAATATTTTATCTGGGCCTTTATCTTCATTTCCTTGCTGTCGCGCATACCGGTTTGGCCGTTTCACTATTGGATATCTTCGGTCAACGCCTCGATTCGCAATCCGATGATTTTTATCATCTCAATGATTTTGCCTTTAACCGGCATTTACGGTTTTGTGCGCTTTCTGCCTAAAACCTTGCCCGAAGTGTTGGGCAACTATATTTTGGCATTGCAAATAATTGGTGTTGTGACCATGCTCTTTATCGCCCTCATCGGGCTGATCAATAAAGATAGACAATATAAAATCTTTTCTTATATCACGGTCTATTACATCATGTATTTGCTTGGCATTTTGACCCGAGATGACGTCATTTTATTGAACATTGCTTTTTCATTTTTCAGCTATCTGATAATCGTGGCCTCAATGGAAGTTTTTTCGCACTACATTTCCAAAGAGCAAAGCCAACAAGGCGTGATGGATGAGGGTCTGCTTTGTGCCTATCCCAAAATCTCCATTATCTATTCTTTCATGACCCTGGCGGCGGTGGGCTTGCCTTTGTCATCATTGTTTTTGAACAACTTTTTAATTTTGTCGGATTTGTTGGCCGTCAACATCAAAATGGGCATTATCATGTTACTGTCTTTGGTGATTGTGTCTTCGGCCTTGTTAAAAGAGCTTTTCCGCCTGCGTGATGCCGAAAAATGTGCTGTGTCGGTGGCCAAGCAAGATGATATCAGCCGCGGCATTTTTGGCTTTATGCTATTTATTTGTTTTGTGTTGTTAATGTCTTTCATCAAACCTTTGTGGTTTGTGATAGGGGCATAGGAGATAAAAAATGTTGGCACGGATTGTAACTTTTTCTCCGGAAATATTTTTGATATTGGCCTGGCCTTTGATTGGCTTAATCAATCGTTATCGCACCGCCAAAACCGCCAAAACCTTTTATTCGGTTTCCAAAATCATGTTGCTGTTGTCCATGCTGGCAACCGTTGTTTTTTACAATCGTTCGGCATTTCCGGACTTTCTGCAAAACAATACATACACGGCTTTGTATAAGATGTTTGTTGAGCTCATGGGGCTGGGCACGTTCTTTTTGTCTTGCAAATGGTTTTTGAACAAAAACCGCTCTTCTGCCCTGTATTATGCCTTGGGCTTGGGAATAATTTTATGCCTGAATCTGATGATATCGGCAGTGCATTTCGGAGTTTTGGTCGGAGCATATTTTGTGGCATCGCTGTTGCAATATTTTCTGCTTAAACTCAGTGCCGAAGATTATGAATATGAAGAGGCCGGCCGGCGCTATTTTGCCTTTATGTTTCTTTTATCGGTGCTGATGTTGGCAAGTGCCTGGTGGTTCCATGCTCAAACGGGAAGTTGGAATTATGCCGGTGTAGCCAAATATTATGCCAAACACGCATGGCATATGGCAGATATCATGGCCTTGGGCGGAATCTTGCTGCCGTTGTTGTTTATGCTTGGCATGGCCCCAATGCATTTTTGCAAAATAGAGCTATCGGGCGTGAGCATTTTGCCGGTGAGTATGTTGAACAATTTATTGCCGCTGATAGGGGCATATGCCGTATTTTTGCTTTTGCTGACGGATGTTTTTGCTCCCATGCAAAAAATATATCTGCCGTTTTTGCAAATTGTGGCGATTCTATCAATGTTGTGGGGCGCCATCAGTGCCGTCAGGGAAGAAAATTTGCGCCGTTTCTTTGGCTATTGCAGTGTTTATTCTTTGGGCTTCATCATTTTGGGCATTTTGCCGTTCAGCAACAACGGAATCACCAGCAGCTTTGTTTATTTGGTGGCTTATTTACTCACCATGTGGGGCGTATACACGGTTTTCTTTGCTTTCAAGAGCAATGGCGAATATTTAAGCAAAATGTCAGACGTATCGGGCGTCTTTTCGCAAAAGCCCTATGTTTCGGTTTTGCTGGCGGTGTTTGTTGTGTCCTTGGCCGGTTCTCCGCCGATGCTTGTCTTTTTGGGCAAGTTGCAGGCGGTAGATAACATGATGCTGGAGCATGCTTATGCCGATGTCATCTGGGCGATGTTGGCCTTGCTGTTGATATTGAATGCCTTTTTCAAGCTGATAAGCACCATGTTTTTTGAGCCGAGAATAAAAAACTTTGACCATGCCGACCGCGGCATATATGTCTGCCTGTTTGTGAATATGCTATTTTTCCTGATAGGGGTTTTGAATCCGGCCTTGTTCATTGAGCGTTTTGAGCTTTTGTTAAAACCGATAATGAGGTAAAAATGCAGCAAATCGGTTCTTGGCAGTGGATAGAAAAAGAAGAAGTAGCAAGCACCAATGACGAGGCTTATGTTTTGAGCCAAGCGGTCAAAAGCGGGTGCTATGTTGTGACCGCCAAACGCCAGACCAATGGCCGCGGCCGCAGAGGGCGGAGCTGGGTCGGCTATGACGGCAACTTATTCATGTCTTTTTTGCAACCGGTGGACATGGCCAAAATCGGGCAAATGGTTTTTGTGGTTTCTTTGAGTTTGCTTGAAACCTTGCAGGAGTTATTTCCCAAAATTGAGGCCAAACTCAAATGGCCGAACGATGTCTTGGTCGAGAATAACAAAATTTCCGGCATTTTGCTGGAAAAAGGAGAGGGCGATTATCTCATCATCGGCATCGGGGTCAATTTGGTCGGCGCCCCAAAATTGGAAGAGGTAATATATCCGGCCGCAAGCCTGAAAGATAAAGGTTTTGAGGTAGATAGATTGACATTTTTTAAGAAATATGTAGAGATATATGACAAAAATTGTAGTCTGTGGCAAAAACAAGGCTTTGCGCCGATAAGAGAAAAATGGCTCAACAATGTCAAAGGTTTGGGCGAAGAGATAGCGGTGCACACGGACAAAGAAACCAAAATCGGCATTTTTAAAAACGTAGATGAAGACGGTATTTTGCTGCTTGAGCGCCAAAACACACTTGAAAAAATTTATGCCGGCGATATTTTTTATATAGACAAGACAAAAGAACAGGTTAAGTAAAAAAAGATGAATTGTTTTAACAAAGAAGGATTATATTTTGTTTCCCTTGGCGGGGCAGAAGAAGTGGGCTTCAATATGTATGCCTATGCGGTGGATGGCAAAATCATTGTGGTTGATTGTGGCTATGGCTTTTTGAATGATGATTTTCCCGGCATTGATTTAGGCTTTGCCGATGCTTCTTTCTTGGAGCCATATCAAGAAGATATTGAGGCCTTGTTCATCACCCACGCGCATGAAGACCACTTTGGCGCCATTGCTCATGTTTGGCCCAAGCTCAAATGTCCGGTTTATGCGGCCGATTTCACGCTCGGACACATCAGCCGCCGCTTGGTGGAATATAAGTTGGACAGCGAGGTTGAGCTCCATTCGGTCAAAGACAATAAGGTGGTCAAGTTAGACAATTTCACGGTAGAATATGTGCCGATAGCCCATTCTTTGCCGGACAGTGCCGGTTTGTTCATCCAAACCAAATACGGCAATGTTTTTCATGCCACCGATTGGCGCTTTGATGATGAAAAAATGACCTTCATGCCGACCGACTATCAGCGCTTGCAAGAGATAGCCAAAATCGGGGTAGATTTATATGTTGGCGATTCGACCAACTTGAATCATGAAGTTTCCGGCCCGTCTGAAGCGGTGATAAGAGAAGAGCTGATGAAACTGGTGCCCAAGTTCAAAAACACCTTGGTTGCCACCTGTTTTGCCTCCAACATTGCAAGGCTTGAGAGTTTGATTTTGGCGGCACACGCGGCCGACAGAACACCGGTGATTGCCGGCATGAGCATGATTCAAAATTTGAATATTGCCAAAGAATGCGGCTATCTGCCCAATTTGCCGAGCTATGTTGAAGCCAAGCAAGCCACCGACATTCCGCTGGATAAAATGCTTTATATTTGCTCGGGGTCGCAGGCCAACTATAGAAGCGGGCTGACCCGCATTGTCAATGGCGAGAACAAGAACATTGTCTTAGGCAAGGGCGATGCCATCATCTTTTCTTCGCAGATTATCCCCGGCAATGAGGAAAAAATTGAAAGAATGCAAGAAAAACTGCGCGATGCCGGCGTTGAGGTCATCTCCAGTGAAGAATATCTGGTTCACACCTCGGGGCATGCTTGCAAAGATGATATTAAAAGGCTTTATCAGCTGTTGAAGCCAAAAATTGTTTTGCCGGTACATGGCGACAAGCGCAACATTCGCGCCCAAAAGAGATTCGCACTGGAATGCGGGGTCAAAGAAGTGGCCATTGCCAAAAACGGCGATGTGATGTTGTTAAAAGACGGAAAAATTGAAAATATCGGCGAGATTCCGACCGATATCATCGGGGTGGACAGAAACCAGCTCACGTCACTAAATTCGCAACTGATTAAGAACCGCAAGCGCATAGCCTACAATTGCTCGCTGTTCATCAGTGTGGTTTTTGACGAGCATTGGAAGTTGGAAGATTTGCAAATTTCTTCAATTGACATTTTGGAAGAAGAAGAGTTTAAAAAACTGGCGGAGGAGATAAAAGCCAATGTGGCGCAAACTTTGCCGACTGAGGTGGTCAAACTCAATTATAAAGAAACCCAGATTGAAGAATATATCCGCGCCAAAATCAGAAAGCTGGTTTATAAGGCCACCGACATCAAACCGGTGACGTATATGCACTTTTTCAAAAAGAAAGCCGCGGAAGAATAGTTGAAGCGTTTTATTGCCCACACGAGGTGCTAAGCGCCGCTCGGAACAAGAAGAGCATCGCGGCACGCAGGGCACGAAGAAAAACTTGTGCGATCGAACGCGCTGCGTTCGGCCGGCGGCAGCCAAAACCATAATGTCATCCCGACCACCCCTAAAATGTCATGCTGAACTCGTTTCAGAAAAAAAAAAAAAAAGACCCTGAAACAAGTTCAGGGTGACGAAAGGAGAGCGAGGAGCAAAACACAATCTCCACAAGGCACAATAAAAAGACGTTATATGAGGAAGATAATAAGAAACCGGAGGATTTTTAAGGGAGTGTACATTGAGCGTACATGACCGCAAAAAATTCTCCGG
>CALXPK010000063.1 GCA_944390265.1 uncultured Alphaproteobacteria bacterium
CATAGTGATAAGAGCACCTATATCACCAAGATGATAGATGACTTGCCGTTGTTTGCCGCCGTGCAAAAGAAAATGGAAGAAAAAGAGGAAAGGGAAGAAGAAATCCCGCTGGTCAAGGCGGTCAAAGAGCTCAATCCGGATGATTATAGCCCCAAAGATGCCCTGGCAAAACTCTATGAATTGAAAGAATTGTTAGATAAATAAGCAAAAAGGGTGGAAAAAATCCACCCTTTAAATTTTTTCATTTTTATGAAAATTGATAAAACAAGTAAAATCAATAAGATAATAAACGGTACTATAATACCATAAATTAATATATTGAAAAATAATAAAATTTTTTAGTTGACATTCAAAACTTTTCCTGTATATTCAAACCGAATTTAACCACTATCTTTAAAAAGAGAGAAAATATGAACACATATGCAACAAAACCATCTGACATTGAAAGAAAATGGTATGTCGTTGACGCATCTGGAGTAGTATTGGGTCGTCTTTCTGCCGAAATCGCCAAGATTGTGCGCGGCAAACACAAACCCTGCTTCGTTCCTAACTTGGACTGCGGTGACTATGTCGTTGTTATCAATGCTGATAAAGTAAAATTGACCGGTAAGAAATTGACTCACAAAAAATATTTCAAACACACCGGTTGGATTGGCGGAATCAAAGAAACCACCCCTGCAAAAATTTTGGCAGGTCGTTTCCCTGAAAGAGTTATTGAGAAAGCTGTTGAACGCATGATTTCTCGTAATCCTTTGGGCCGTCAAATGATGACCAAATTGAAAGTTTATGCCGGTGAAAATCACCCGCACACAGCTCAAAATCCGATTGTTTTGGATATTGCTGCTCAGAACCCGAAAAATAAAAGGAGTGCATTATAATGGATTTGCAAGAAATCAAAAACGCCTCTAACAACGAAGAAGTTAAGGTTCGTAAACCCAACCGCGACAAAATGGGTCGTTCTTATGCCACCGGCAAAAGAAAAGACGCTGTCGCTCGTGTCTGGATTAAACCCGGAAAAGGCAACATCACCATCAATGAAAAATCCATTGACCAATATTTTGCTCGTCCGGTTTTGAAAATGATTATCAACCAACCGTTTGAAGTTGCCAACCGCGTTAATGAATTTGACGTTGTTTGCACCGTCAAAGGCGGTGGCTTGTCTGGTCAAGCCGGTGCCATCAAACACGGTATTTCCAAGGCTTTGAATGAATATGAGCCGGAATTGAGAGCTGTCTTGAAGAAAGCCGGCTTCTTGACCCGTGATGACCGTGTTGTTGAACGTAAAAAATACGGCCGCGCTAAAGCTCGTCGTTCTTACCAATTCTCTAAACGTTAATCGTTTGAGCTTGGAAACAAGATACAAAAAAGGGGTGCTTTTCGGCACCTCTTTTTTTTGTTTACATAAATTTTCCATTGGTAAAATTTAAAATAAAAACCCCTCACGAAAATACAATCGGTGAGGGGTGAGTTCTTTTAAAGCTGAAAAACTACACGGCTTGTTGCGAAAAGACATCCGGCACAATCAATTCGGCATCGGTTGCCGCTAAAACATCTTCCAGCGAGAAGAGCGGGTTGATTTCTTTGAGGAGCAAGCCTTGCGGGGTCACCTCAATCACACACATTTCGGTCACAATCATATCCACTTCATGCGCCGCGGTGAGGGGAAGGCTGCATTTTTTAACAATGCGTTTTTCGCCTTTAGCTGTGTGTTCCATGGCAATAATCACTTTTTTGGCACCCACCACCAAATCCATGGCACCGCCCATACCCGGCACAAAAACATCCGGCACCATCCAGTTGGCCAGGTTGCCTTCTTCATCAACTTGGAGTGCACCCAACACGGTCACATCAACATGGCCGCCGCGAATGAGGGTGAAAGACATGGCCGTGTCAAAAAAACAAGCCCCCGGTTTGGTGGTCACGGGAAGCCCGCCGGCATTGGTCACAATCGGGCGTTCGGGAGCGTTAAAATCGCGATGGCCGACGCCAATCATGCCGTTTTCCGATTGCAAAATGATGTTCACGTCGTGTGGCACATGGTTTGCCACTTCGGTCGGCAGACCGATTCCAAGGGTGATGACATCACCGTCATGCAGTTCTTTAGCGATTCGCTTGGCAATAATTTCGCGTTTTTGTTCTTTAGAAAGTTCCATTTTCACTCCTTAACAAGCCACATAATCAATAAACACACCGGGGATGGTCACATAATTGGGGTCGAGCGGTTCTTCGGAAATCTCTTGAGCTTCCACAATGACCGTATCGGCAGCCGTTGCCATCACGGTGTTAAAATTGCGGGTTGTGCCTTCCAAAAAAGCATTGCCGAACTTATCGACCTTAGAGGCATAGATAATGGCATAATCAGCCTTCAGCGGCTTTTCAAAGATAAATTTTTTGCCGTCGATTTCCACAATTTTTTTGCCTTGCTCGACAATGGTTCCCACACCGGTCGGAGTGAGCACGCCGCCCAAACCGGCACCGGCGGCTCGGATACGTTCCACCAGAGTTCCCATCGGCACCAACTCAACCTCAATTTCTTTATTATGAAGTTGTTTGCCGGTTTCGGGGTTGGTTCCGATATGGGTTGTAATGACTTTTTTGACGAGCTTATTGACAATAAGTTTACCGCGGCCGGAATCCGGCACACAAGTATCATTGGCAATAAGGGTCAGATCAGAGGTCTTATTTTTGACCAATTCATCAATAATTTTTGAAGGGGTTCCGCAACGTAAAAAACCACCAATCATAACGGTAGCACTGTTTTTCACGAGTTTGCCGGCTTCAGCAATCGAAATTATTTTTTTCACAATAAACCTTTATATGTTGAAATGATTGCAGGCAATATAGCGCATTTTTTTGCAAAAGTCATCAATTTTTTGCAATTTGCGGATAAAGGTTGTTGTAAAGTATCAATTCCTGCTTTTACTTTTAGAAAATTTTGATAATCTGAAACAAAGGAAAAACAAAGAAAGACTGAGAGATGATTTGCCGTGAACTCAAAGTGACCGAAGCCATAGGAATGTATTTGTTCAATCAGATGGTAATCGGCGGGGTATTCTTTCCCAAAGCACATAAGCTGACAGAAGATGACATAGTTTTGTTCAAACAAAATAAAATTGATAAAATTTTTGTTGCCGATTTAGAAAGCGGCGATATCAGTTTTGAGGTGGCTTTGGGCGAGGTGGCGGCCAAACTTTGCGGCAAAAATACGGCTTACAGTGTCGGAGAAGACGGAATCTGTCGCATTGCCGCCGGCATCAGCGGTGTTTTAATGGTCAATGAGGATCGTGTTTCAAAGTTCAATCGTCACGGCAGCGACTTTATTCTCAATACCATTCAGCCTTACAAATTGGTTGAAGCCGATACGATTATCGCCGAGCTGGAGCTTAATCTGCCGTTGATATCTCAAGACAAAGTTGATGAGCTTTTGTTCAGCCTTTCCGGCAACACGGATATGCTTTCAGTGCATGACATCAGCGCCAAAAAAGTCGGCTTAATGTATACCCGTTTGACCAATGATAAGAGCGAGACCAGACATTTTACCAACATTGTCAAACGCTTGGTCAAAGATTTTCCCAATATGGATTTGACCTTTGAACATGAATATGAAGCGCCGCATCAGGTGGAAGAAATTGCCAACATGTTGCAACGTGCCTTAAAAGATGACAACGATGTTTTGTTCATCCTTCCGGCGCAGCAAACCCGTTGCCGTCAAGATATCATTTTTCAAGCACTGAACAGCATTGTGGACGAAATTGTTTGTGCGCATCTGCCGCAAATTTCTGCCGGCGATTTCATCATTGCCGCCAAAAAAGAAAAACGCATTATTGTCATTCCCTACAATTATAACAACATAGAAAGCAGCTATCCCGTCAGATATATCAAGCAAGCCATTGTGGCAGATAAGCTCAATGTGTTTGACTTTGATCATCCGCAAAACTGCATTATGCAACGCGAGACCAAACTCCCCGAAGAAATGATGACAAATTATATCACCTCGGCCGGACATGATGAAAAAGGGCCGAGCGCCAGAGTTGCGGCCATTGTTTTGGCGGCGGGCGTGGGCGCACGTTGCGGCCGAAATAAGTTGTTGGTAGACATTAATGGCGAGCCGCTTTTCTTAAAAGCATTGCAAGCGGCCGTCAAATCCGAAGCCTCACCGGTATTTTTGGTAACCGGTTATCAAGCCGAAATGTTAGATGAATATTTAGACAAGATAGATGTCAATGTGTTGTACAATTCGGGTTTTCGTTCGGGGGTCAGAACCTCGATTTCTCTGGGAATAAAGTCTGTTCCGAGCTTTTGTGACGGCGCAATTCTCATTCCGGCCGACATGCCCAATATCACGGTTGACCACATAAATAACATGATTAAAAACTTTGAAAAAGGCAAAGACAAGCAAGTGGTAATCTCCATGTTTGAGGGCAAAAAAGTCAACCCGATAATCTGGAGCAAAGAGCTGTTTGAGTTTGCCGATGTCGTTCCGGAAAACGCCGATTTAAGGCCGGTTTTTGTTGAGTTTGCCGATTATACCAAAATTGTGGAAATAAAAGATAAAAAAGAAACCTTGGATATTACCTATCCGCTGGATTTGGAAGATTATGCCAAGTCACTGATGCGTAAAAAATAGAACCACAACGCCGCTTAAACAGCAGACTTTGGACGTCGGTATCATGGCTCTGTGGCCACGCTTTTTATGCAAAATACATCTTGTCCGATTTTTTTTGCACAAAACCAAATTGCATGGATAACCCAACAAGGTTACCTCACACAGGACAAAATAACTTTATAGCGGTATCACACTAACCTGTCCACTTCCTCAATGAGCTCATTTTTCTCGTAAAAATGTTTGAGATAAGATTGGCTTTTGCGTTCTTTTTTCTCTTCTTGAGCAATCATGGATTGGTTGTTGCCATATATGCCGATATTGTTGACATTGCGCGCATGAGAATCTTCCGGAGCTTCTTCATAAGCACCGCTGGCTTCCAAAGCCTCTATGGCGCTGGCCACATAAGTCTGGGGCTGATTTCCCGATATTTCGTTCTTTTCAGCTTCTTCATTGTTTGGTTGTTGGTATCCCTGATTATTTTGATGTTCTCCGTCAAAATCTTTTTTAACCAACACATTATTCGTCGTATCAATATGCTCAACAAAAACGTCGCTGTCATTATGCATGGCAAACAGGCGATCATTTTTTCTTGTCGTTAAGGTTGCGCCTGATACTTTTCTGGTAGACGATATACTCATTGTAATTCTCCAACGGTATTAAACCCATATTCTAGTTATAACACAAAAATATAATAAAATCCATAATTATTTGATTTTTCAAGCAAAATAATATCAAAGCCGTCAAGGGCAAAAATTTTGGCTTCAAGAGCCTATTTTTTGTTTTCGTTTTCTTTTTTGGGAGCGGCCGAAGTCGGCTTTTTTTCTTTGGCTTTTTGCAACAAAGACTTTCCGATTTCCACGGTTTTATCTTTCAATGCCGGCAAATCTTTGGCGTAAAAAATAGCGGCCAACACGGCAATAATCAGAATCCACTCCAGCATTTTCAGTTCTCCGTCAAATTCAATTTTTCATCAAGCGCAAGGTTTCGGTGGCATCATATTGATCAACATATTTATCAATGGCGCCCAAGATCTGCGCATAATCTTTTTCAATTTTGGCATAATCCATAACTTTAGGTTTATTTTTCAATATATTTTTAATCTTGGCAAGTCTAATCAGAGAGTTATCAGACAAAACCGGACAATTTTCACACAAATTTGTTGTTTCTTCCATTGTGCCGAAGCAATAACAAATGGCATCACAACCGGCATCAAGACAAGCATGAGCGCGGTCAACCACGTTTCCTTTAAGGGCGTTCATATTGATTGAATCTGAGATTAAAAATCCCTCAAAGCCGATTTCCCCGCGGATAATTTGGTTAAGGGCAATTTTGCTTTGCGTCACCGGATGTTTATCATCAATATATTTAAGCACAACATGCGCGGTCATGCCGGCCGGCGCCTGACGATTAAACCAAAACGGATAAAAATCTTTTTTAAGTTCTGAGGTCGAATTTTCAATCACCGGCAGCAGCAGATGTGGGTCAACCGAGGCGCGCCCGTGTCCGGGCATATGTTTGATACAAGGGCAAATGCCGGACTGGATATAAGCCTCAATCATTTCGCGGCCGAGCACAGCCACTTTTTTTTCATCGGACCCAAGACAGCGGCTTTTCAAAACATCGGCCGTTTGCGGATAATAAATATCCAAACAAGGGGCATAGTTCCAGTTGATGCCGCATTCAAGCAAATCTTGTGCAATCAGCAAGGCGTGGTTGCGGGCGGTTTGCAGTGTGGTTTCAAAGCCGAATTTTTCTTCGGTTTTGCCCAAATCAATTTGCGCGGCATAGCTTCGAAATTCGGGCTCGCGCAGACGGCGCACGCGACCGCCTTCTTGGTCAACGGCAATCAACACATCATCGCGCCCAAAAACTTCTCTGATTTCTTGGGTCAGATTTTTGAGCTGTGACTTCGATTCAATATTTTTGGCAAAGAGGGTCACCCCTAAGGGATTAAACCGTTCAAACAGCATTTTTTCGGCATCGGAAAGTTTCGTTCCCAAAACGGAAAGCATGGCAGCCAGAACCGGTTTATCCATGGTTTTCTCCTAAATCAGCAAAGAAATAAAAAACTTAGAAACACTCATCACATACCAGCCGACAATGTTCCAATTTTGCCCGAACAAAGCCCCGACAAGCGGCAACACAATGGCAATGCCGAAAAAGGCGGTCAGGCCGATTCTGTCGGCGGAAATATATTTTTGCGCCCAAGGTTGGTTGATGCCGCCGAAAAAGATTTTGGAACCATCCATTGGCGGAATGGGCAAAATATTAAACACGGCCAACACAATGTTATAGACGACCATATTCACAAAAAACACTTCTAAAATGCCATGGAGCAAGGGCCAAGGGATAAAATCCACCAGCAGAAGAATGAGTGCGGAAACAACCGCCAAAGCCATATTGGTCACAATGCCGGCCGAAGCCACAATCAACATACTTTTGCGGGTGTTGATTTTGGCATAATTCACCGGCACCGGACGAGCCCAACCAAAAATAAACCCAATGTTGGAAGCATAGAGCAACGCCGGCAAAATGATTGTGCCGAAGGGATCAACATGCTTAATCGGGTTCCAAGACAAGCGGCCGAAGCGTTTGGCCGTATTATCGCCGAGCATGAGGGCGGCATAGCCATGAGCCATTTCATGCAAGATGATGGCGAGCATAATCGGGACAAAGTTGAGTATTATGGCAAGGATGGTTGTCAGCATTATTTTTTCTTCACAATACAAGTTCCGCCCAAGGCTTTAATATCTTTGCAGAGCTCATCGGCTCCGTCGCGGGTTGAGAAAGCACCGGCTTTCAAACGATAATAAGTTCCTTTGGCGCCTAAATCAGCGGTTTCAATTTCGTAAGGTTGATTGTTTAGCATTTTATATTTAGCATTCAAGGTTTTCCAAGATTTTTCCACAGCCGATTTGTTGTTGGAAGACATCAGTTGCACCTGCCAAACTCCGGCTGCAATTTTGTTCGGCAAGGGGGCGGAAGGCACCACTTCGCCATTTTGAATTTTGGCGCTGTAAACGCTTTTCACGTCTTCGGCAGAAACTTTAACGCTTTTTTTGGCCGGAGCTTTTGCTTCAGTCTTAGTCTCGGTTTTGGCCGCTTCGGCCACGGCTTGAGACAAGGTCTTAACTTTCGCTTCGGGCGCATTTTCTTTGGCCAGCGTTGCTTTGGGCGCCGTTGCCACATTGATGATTTTTTCAGCTTCTTTGGTCACATCGGCTGCCTTGTCTGTAGATTCGCTTTGTGCCAAAACATCATCAATGCTTTGCGGAGCGGTTGTTTCACTCGGAGCAATCACCGGAAGTTTAGGCTCTTCCGGAGGCGGCAGCAAATTTTCCACCACTTTTTTATCGGTTTTAGACTTGTCCAAAATATCATAAACCGACTTATCTTGGTTCAAAATTTCCATACCGCCGGGTTCGGTCGGTTGGACTTTAACGGCGGTTTGCGGTCTGCGAATAACCGGAAGTTCGGCATTTTCATTTTGAGCATAACGCGGAGAAAGAATAAACCAGCCGACAATACCGGCCAAAACCACACCGGAAACCGCGCCGATAAACACGCTTTTGGAGCGGTTGAGCTCATTTTTTCTTTCTTCAAAAGAAATGTTGGATTGCTCGGCAATCTTCTGACGAAATTCGTTTAAGAAATCATCATTTTTATTATCATCCGGAAAATCGGGAAACATAGGCTTCACTCCTGTACAAACTTTCACTTTTGTACGGATTTTATAACAAAAAACTTTATAATCATTTAACAAAAGCGCATTTTATTAAAAACGCGTATGCGGATCATAGAGTTTTTTGTGTTCTTCAATGGCGTGCATATCGGTCATATTGGCAATATATTCGCACACCACATCGGCGATTCTCTCATCAGAGGGGTTATTGCCGAGATATTGTCGCACATCCATCGGCAACAAGAGCCAGTTGTTGGTAAATATGGCAAAAAGCTCTTCCACAATGCGTTGCGATTTCATATCCATGCGGGCAACCGAGGTGTTGGTATAAAAATGTTGTTTCAAAAAGGCATGTAGCTGAGCAATTTCATTATGCATGGCCGGAGAAAAGTCCACAATAAAGCCGTTGTGCTTGCGCACCTCTTGCGGCGTTTTGATGCGGTGTTTTTTGACATTTTCTTTTGAGTTTTCAAGCACGTCAAAAATCATGCGGGCAATCATGTTGCGGGTGATGGAATAAATGCGCAAATTGTCGTCAGCTTGCGGGTTTTCCGCTTCAAACTTGGTCAAAATGTCGTTGATGAAGGGCAGTTCGCGCAATTCTTGAATTGAGAAAAATCCGGCACGGAAGCCATCATCAATATCATGGTTATTGTAGGCAATATCATCGGCAAAGGAAGCCACTTGCGCCTCGAGTGAGGGATAATTTTTCAAATCCAAATCAAATTTTTGGTTAAATTCTTTGAGGTAATTATTGGTAATTTTTTTAATCGGCCCGTTGTGTTTGACCGTTCCTTCGAGCGTTTCCCAAGTAAGGTTAAGCCCTTCAAACTCAGGATAGTGAATCTCAATCTTGGTCATAATTTTTAAGGAATGGATATTATGGTCAAATCCGCCATATTTTTTCATCGCATTTTGCAAGCCGCGCTCGCCGGCATGTCCGAAAGGCGAGTGCCCGAGGTCATGTGCCAGAGCAAGTGCTTCGGCCAGTTCTTCGTTCAGGTTGAGGCATTTGCAAAGGGTGCGGGTGAGTTGTGCCACTTGAATGCTGTGTGGGAGGCGCGTACGATAGTGTTTGCCCTCATGATATGCAAATAGCTGCGTCTT
>CALXPK010000064.1 GCA_944390265.1 uncultured Alphaproteobacteria bacterium
ATGCGGGCTTCCCAAGCCTGAAATGCGGGTGCGATTCCCGTTGCCTGCTCCATACACATAGAGCGCCCCACGGCGGGCGCTCTATGTGTATGAACTCAAAAAGACCGGAATCGTTCCCGAGAGGGCGCGAGCCGATAGAAAAGCTCCGGTGAAGCTTTTCGTTGCGAGCGGTGCCGTTTTGTTAATTTGCGAGAAGTGATAACGCACGCAGCAAATGTTACAAAACAAACTAGCGAATTCCCGTTGCCTGCTCCATACACATAGAGCGCCCCAAAGCGGGCGCTCTATGTGTATGAACTGTAAAAGATAAGGAATCGAACGGAAAAAGGCGTGAGCCGATAAAACTTTCCTCATCAATTTCCACGGTAGGTGGCATAGCCGTTGGCAGACATGGTCAACGGAATATGATAATGCGTGTTCTCGTTTATTTCAAAAACCACATCCACGTAAGGATAAATCGAGCGCAAATTTTGTTGGGCAAAATAGTCTTTAGTGGCAAAACTCAATTTATAAACCCCTGAGTTGTCTTTGTTTTGCGGCAAAAAGTTGGCAATGCGGCCATTTGTATCGGTGATGCCGGAAGCAATTTCCTGCCATGCACCGTTATCTTGTTGTTGATAGAGCTTGATGGTGACGCCTGAGGCCGGTTTGCCGGCACTTACATCTAAGATATGGGTGCTTAACTGATAAGAAATTGGCTCCTCAGCCTTGAGCGAAAAAGGAGCGGCAAGAAGAACAATAAGAGGTAAAATGAATTTTATCATGATATTATCCTTTCAAAAATGAAATCTGTGCTTATGCTACGGGCGGAATTTGCTTTTGTAAAGAAGAATCGAACGGAAAAAAGTGCGAGAGAGGAGAAAAACTCTCGGAGCATTGCGACTTTTCAGAGGGGAAAATTTATTCTCGGAATTGTTTTTTTAAGGTTGAAAACTTTAAAAAAAACAAATATGATGAGAGCTCATATTATATAATATGTTACAGCGTTTATTTATAAAGGTGTCAGATGCCCAAAATTTCCGTTATTGTTCCGGTTTATAATGTGGAAAAATATTTAGCTCGGTGCTTGAACAGCGTTCTTGCGCAGACTTTTGCCGATTTTGAAGTCATTTGCATGAATGACGGCAGTCAGGACAAAAGTGCCGATATTTTGAACGAATTTGCTCAAAAAGATGCTCGCGTGACGGTTTTGTCGCAGGAAAATCAGGGCTTGTCGGCGGCAAGAAATCATGCTTTGCAAAAAGCACGGGGCGATTATGTCTTCTTTCTTGATTCTGATGATGCCATTGAGCCGCAAACTTTGGAGATTGTCTATCAAACGGCTTTGAAATATGGGGCAGATTTGGTTTGCTTTGATTATGCCAAGTCTGACGGAGTGCAGCTCCCTTCGGCGCGGTTTGACGTTCAAAAAATTGAGGCCAAAATTTATGACAAGCCTTTCTTTTGCGGTTGCCGCGGCAAAAATCGCATCCCTTTCAATGTGTGGACAAAGTTTTATAAAAGAGAGCTTATTTGCGGTTTGGAATTTATTCCCGGAATTCAGTTTGAGGATTATCCTTATACTTATGCGGTGTTGCTTAAATCTCCAAAAACGGTGGTTTTGCCCCTGAAGCTCCACCTTTATACCAAAAATTTTAATTCCATTTCTCACCAAAAGGCGCGCCCAAAACAAATTGCCGATTATCGGTGCGGGGTTATGAATGTTTTGGCTCTTTTGGATAAGCCCGAATATGCCAAAGAATTGGACTTTTTCAAAAAAGACGGCTTGCCGCAGCTTTTGAAACATCAATATGAAAAATGCAAATCTGCCTGCGGTGAAGAAACTTCTCAAATGTGGAAAATTTTTGCCGAAGAACTGGCGGAGTTGAAACAAAAAAAGATGTTGTCTTGGCAGGGGCATAATTTGTGGCGCTATTGGCAATATTTGAAATTGTTGAAGAAATTCGGCAAATGAGTTTAGGTTTGTTTTGAAAAGGGTTGATTGATGACAAAAGTTTTTGTTTCCGGTTGTTTTGATGTTTTGCACAGCGGTCATATCCGCTTTTTTGAAGAGGCTTCACAATATGGCGATTTGTATGTTTCCATCGGCTCGGATAAAACCGTGGAAGAGCTTAAACATCGCAAAACATTGTATAATGAGCAAGAAAGATTGTATATGGTTTCGGCCATAAGATTTGTGCATACCGCTTTTATTGCGCAGGGGTCCGGCAAACTTGATTTTATGTCGGAACTTAAAGCACTACATCCGGATGTTTTCTTTGTTAATTCCGACGGTGACAGTGCCGAAAAACGTGCCGCTGTGGAAGGTTTGGGAATCCGCTATGTGGTTAGTAATCGCATCCCTAAAGATTTGTTGCCGGTGCGTTCAACCACCGCAATCAGAAATATTTTGCAAAAATAGCGAGGACAGATGAAAATAGTCAAATTATCGGGCGGCTTGGGAAACCAAATGTTTCAATATGCGTTTGCTCAGGCCTTGAAACACTATGGGCATGAGGTGCTTTTTGATGTTGAATGGTTTGAAAAAGTTAAAAAATCTGCCCATGGCGCAACACAAAGAAATTTTGATTTGCAGGTTTTTAACGTGGATGTTCCGGTTGCCGATGCCAAATCTGCGGCAAGAGCCAAAAGAGCTTATTTTTGCGGAGTGAAACTGCCGGCTTTTATCTTTGACGGCGTGCAAAAAGAAAAATGCGCTTATAGCTATTATGAAGAGTTTTTGACCGATAAAAAGAAGTCTTATTATGCCGGCGTGTTTAGTAATGTTTGCTATTTTTATAAATATCGGGATGAAATTGTGCGGGCGTTTTCTCTCAAAGAAAAACTTGATAAACCAAACGAGCAGATGTTGCAAAAAATCAAAAATTCAAATTCCGTTTCCGTGCATATTCGCCGCGGAGATTATGTGAAACTGGGTCTGATCTGCAATTTGGCTTATTATCAAAATGCCGTTGCGGCCATGGAAAAACAAGTTGAAGCGCCTCATTTTTATATTTTTTCCGATGATATTGCTTGGGTGAAAGAAAATTTGCCGCTCAAAAGCGCTTGTACTTTTGTGGATATTAATAGCGGGGAGACCGGCTATTTTGATATGGAGCTGATGAAAAATTGTCGGCATAATATCATTGCCAACAGCACTTTTTCTTGGTGGGCCGCTTGGCTGAACGAAAATCCCGATAAAATTGTGTTGGCGCCTTATAATCAAACTTCCGATAAATTTGTGCGCTTGTTTCGGTAATAGAGAAGAAATATGGTGAATGAACAATATAAACTCCTGGGACGCAAGGTGGAAGATTTGCGCCAGAAAGAAGATTTTTATCCCACGCCGAAATATGTGACTGAGGCTTTGCTCAATAATTATCACTTTACGGGCAAAATTTGGGAGCCGGCCTGCGGTGACGGACGCTTGTCCGAGGTGTTGTTGCAACATTATAAAGATGTGGAAAGCTCCGATTTGGTTGACAGAGGTTACGGACAAGGCGGGGTGGATTTTCTTGCTTCTGCCAAAACAGCGCCCAACATCATCACCAATCCGCCGTTTCATTTGGCTTATGAGTTTATTGTGCAAGGGTTGAAACTTTCGGAAAAATGCTTGGCTTTGCTCTTGCCCATCCGCTATCTGACCGGCAAAAAACGTGCCAAACTTTATGCTGAGTTTCCGCCGGCAAAAGTGATTGTCATTCCCAACAAAGTGGACTTTTTGGGCTTTGGTTCCCCGGCCATGGAGTTTGCTTGGTTTGTTTGGGAAAAAGGCGTGACCCAAACCACCATCACTTGGGCTGATGTGAAAGATGCCGATTTGAAAGAAAAGAGAAAAAAATATGCGTAAGGATTTTTATGTTTTTCGCCACGGCGAAACCGAGCTCAACAAGCAAAAGCGCTGGCAGGGTTCCGGCATGGATTATGATTTGAACGAAAATGGCGTTAAGCAAGCCCAAGGATTGATTGAAAAGCTCAAAGACAAAGATTTGGAAAAAATTTTTTCAAGTCCTCTTATCCGAGCCAAACACACGGCCGAAGTGGTGGCCAAGGACTTGAATATTCCGGTGGAAGTATGCCCCGATTTGCGCGAATGTTTTTATGGCCAAGCCGAAGGACAGCTGATTGCCGATTTGCAAAAAGAGGTGCCGGAGATTGTCAATAATTGGAATAATCCAAACTATTTCAACATCAAATTTGAGGGCGGGGAAAGCAAGAAAGACGCCCTAAACAGAGTGATGAACGTGCTTCTTCAACTGACTTCTGAAGATTTTAAAACCGCGGGTGTGGCTATTCACGGCGGCACGATGGGCGCCATGCTCAACTATCTTCATTATGATTTTGACAAACTTCTCAATTGTGCCGCCTTCCATTTGGTCTTTGAAAACGGACAATGGAAAATTGACGGCGACGTGTTTTAGTTGGTGAATGCAAAAAAAATCCTCTCTTCTGAGAGGATTTTTTTTGTGTGAAATTATTTAAATTTTATAATAGGACGAACAGGCAAACTAATTCCATATTTACCATAGTTTGTACAAGATCCCGTAGCCATTGTCAAATACCAGGATGAACCTGTTGATCCATCAGTTGAAGACCAGTGATATTCTTTAGGTAATGTTAATTTTCCAGCATTAGATAGGCTAGTGTTTATTTTATCTTTGTTATTATAAATTTTCTTGAGTTCTCCAGCTGAAGGTAAATACCAATTTCCAGCATTTGTGCCTGTGGTTGAATAAGATGTAACATATTCTATTGCAGGACAGCTTTTGCCATTAGATTTACAGTAGTTTGCAATAGTCGTTGTATTACTTTGACCATTCATATCTGTTTGTGCAGAAGCTTTATCCATATTAGGTAAACCAGGAATATCGATAGCTTCAGAAGCCCAAGTTTTGTTGCTGTAATCTAAAGCAAGGGCTAAATTATTTGTAACATCAAATATTATACCAATAATGGAATTGCTTCCTTCAATAGCAGTAGAACAGCTCATATCTGAGTATAAGAAACTTCCAACGACAGGATTATCACAATTTCCAGAACTTCCACTGCTAGCAGAATCACAATATACAAGACTGGTATCAAAAGGACATTTGAGAACGTCATGTCCTTTACAATCGTTTTCTGATTTTGTATATCCCAAACTTTCGCAGGTTGGGGCAACAGCGCAAGATTGAGCATTAACGGTATTGATGTTTAAAAAGGAGAAAGCTGCCAGAGTCAGACTTGCTCCCAAAATTCTTTTAAGTAATAAATTCATTTTCTTTCTCCTTTAGTTAATTTGAGGTAACAGACAACGCAAAGCACCATCGCACCAATAGGTGTCTAGGTTGAGTTGTCCGGCAGGACATTCTTGTACTTGAGGTTTGCATTGATAACATTTGTTTCCGGCTTCGGTTAAAACCGGATCGCCTTGGGTGCCGGTTTCACAATCTTTGTAATAACCCTCCGGACAGGTGTCATCCATAGCTTCACAGAATGTGCCATTGTCAGATACTTTGTAACCTGGTTCACATTCATCAATTTTGCAGACATTATCTCCGCAGTTGGCATTATCGCTTGTGCATTCAGGACATTTGGTGACAGATGTGGCATTGGTGGGTAGTGAGTTACAATCCAATGTATAGCCAGAGCAAGCAACATTGCGGCAGTCTTTGTAGCAGTTAAGAGAGTTGCTGCTGATTGGTGTGCAAATTTGACCCAGCGGCACATAGTCAACATAGCCTAAGGTTGCACAATTTGCCGCTACACATGAGCTTCCGCTTAATTTGTAGCCACTTTGGCAAGATAAAAATTTATATAAACTTTTGTTGGACGGGCAAGAGGTACAGCTGGCGTTGGACGGGCAAGAGGTTAAAGTATATGCACTACAATCATTAGGATTGTAGTTGCCGTCTATGGTGCTATAGTCGGAAAGACCCAAATCATCAAAACGATCCGGCAAAAAGGTGGATTTGGCATATTGACGAGTTGTATATGCCGGTAATTGAACTTCCAGACCATAAGTTCCGTCAGAGGCCTCAAGCGAAATTGAGGCAAAAGTCGGTTCGGTCATACAGATACATATGGCCAAACACCCTGCATATAATGCAGGCGTTATATATTTTATCATTTCACACACACCTCATAAAAATAATACTTTATCAGTATAGTTTTATGATAGCTGTTTTGTAAATATTTTTCAACTTAAAATATGATAATGCGCAAAAATTTAACAGAATTGACATTTTTTGGTTTAGGCGTGGCCGGCCGTGTAGGACAAATGGTTGATGTCTATGCCCAGCTCATCTATGGCTTTTTGCCATTTGTCTTCGTCCTTGGTACGAAAAACCAAATCGGTATCAGGGGTGACAATCAGCCAGTTGTTGTTTTTGATTTCTGTTTCCAGCTGGTTTGCGGTCCAACTGCTGTAGCCCAAAGCAATGAGGTTGTCTTTGGGGCCGATGCCGAAAGCAATGTCGGTTAAAATGTCAATAGATGAGGAAATGGCCATGTTTTCATCAATCACCATGGTGTCTTTTTTGACATAATCGGTGGTGTGCAGAACAAAGCCGCGAATCTTTTCCAGCGGGCCGCCTTGGTGAAGATCCATCGGGGCAATCGGCTGAATGGGATTAATCGGCAGTTGGGTGGCTAAATCGGCAAAAGAAAACTCTTTTATCTTTTTGTTGACGATAAAACCCATCGCGCCGTCTGTTGTGTGCGAGCAAATGTATATCAGCGAATGTGCAAAATGTTCGTCAGTCATATTGGGCATGGCAACGAGGCATTTTCCGGTTAAAAAATCTGTCTTGTTATTCATTCCAACACCTATTATATTGTTCTTAGACTCAAACACTAACTTGTATAATATCATAAAATATAATATTATGAAATTAAAATTTCACCAATTGCGGTACTTTAAATGAAAAAATTTGGCTTTTTTGTTTTGTTTCTGAGCTTTTTGACAAGTTTTGCGGCTTATGCACAGGAGGGCGGCAAGGTTGTGTTTGACTTTTTGCCCGAAGAAAAAGCTCAAACCGCCGATGCCGAGGATGTTAATTTGTACCAACAATTGGAGCAAAGTTTAGGCAACTATTATTATTTTGAGCAGAATTATCCGGGAGATAAAATCGACGGCGATATTTTGCCCGATGTGCAAAAAAAATATCCCAACCTTTCCGAAACCGAGCAAGAAGAAAAAGCTGATGATATTCGGGCAAGGGTCAAATTTTATCGTTTCTTAAAAAATAAATATGCCGAAATTAAAGAAAAGTTTTTGGTGCCGGCGCCGCCGCCGTTGCAGGTGGAAGAAGATGAATATGACCTGCCCAAAACTTGGCAATATGTGGATACGGGGTCTGATAAGCCGCTGATTATTCATGATTTTAAAAAGGTTTTGAGCTATGGCAACAATCCGCGCGATTTTGAGGCGATGGAGCTCTATTATAAAAAGAAATTGCAACGCGAACGGGAGGATTTGCAAGGTTTTTTCCGCCTTTCGGCACTGATTGGCGAGCTGGAGTGGCGCAAGCTCTTTTTCTACGGCATTGTTTATGATGACCCGTTTACCGGCAAAAAAGGCTTGGGGGTTTGGCAAAAGTCAGATTACGGCGATTTGCGCTTGCTTTCCAATGAGGTTTCCGTTGGCTCTGAAAATGTGCAGGCGGTGTTGGATTTTCGCTTGAAAAAAGGATATATGCTCTTATGGAGCCCGGAAAAAAATATTTTGCCGCCGGAATTTGACTTTTCTGCTTCCGAGAATGTGAAAGAGGCGAAAGTTCTTTTGCCGATGCCCCTTCGCGTGATTGATAATACCGACGATAACATAATCGGTTATGTAGGTGATTTTGCCATTCCGGTTTATGTGACCGTGCAAGACAAAACCAAACCGATGGTGCTCAAAGCCAAGGTCAAGGTCACAATTTGCGGTGAAAATCAGTGCCATCCGGTGGAGTTTGCGCCGGAGTTGCGTTTGGAAGCGGGGAATGACTATTTGCGCTCAGGCTTAAGCAGTTTTATTGAGCGAACTTATAACAACTTGCCCAAAGCCCATAATGAAGCGCTTTCTCTGAAAAAAGCCGTGGTCGATACCGATGCCGAAGGGGCGCAAACCCTGCGTGTGGTTTTGCAAACGGAAAAAAGCCCCGAAAAGGTGAAGATTTTTGTTGATTCTAAAGACGGCATTCTTTTCTATCGGCCGAAAATCACTTTGAATGATGATGAGATTATCGCGCGTTTCAAGCTGAGAAACGCCAAAGAAAACATCATCGGCAAAGAGCTGACGCTGACAGCCGGAATCAATGCTTTTGACACGTTGCGGGTGCAAATTAACCCCGAAAAAGCCTCGATTTTTGATACCAACAAGCCAACGCTTTCTCTCATGCTGATTATCATGGCTTTTGCCGGCGGGGTTATCCTCAACCTGATGCCTTGCGTTTTTCCGGTGTTGTCGCTGAAGTTTTTAACGCTCACGCGTTACGGGGCGATGGAAGAAAATGCCATTCGCAAGAGTTTTGCCTATACGGCATTGGGCATTATGCTGGCGTTTGCGCTTTTGACTGCCGTGCTTTGCGCGCTGAAAGCCGCCGATGTGGCGATTGGTTGGGGCATGCAGTTCCAAAACCCATACTTCTTGGTCTTTATGGCGATTGTGATGGTGTTTTTTATGGCGCAGATTTTGGGGCTGATTGACATTAAAACGCCGGAATTTATTTTGAAACGACTTAAACATAAGGACCCGCGGCAAGATAATTTTATCAATATTTTGGCCGGTCTGTTTATCGTTTTAGTGGCTACGCCCTGCACGGCGCCGTATCTCGGTACAACGCTCGGTTTTGCGCTGGCCGGCACAATGACGGATATTATCATTTTGTTGCCGGTGGTGGGCTTTGGTCTGGCGATGCCGTATTTGCTTTTGGCGGTTCAGCCCAATCTTGGCGAATTGATGCCCAAACCGGGGCCGTGGATGCAAAAACTCAGCGCCTTTATGATTTTGATGTTGGTTTTGACCATTGTGTGGCTACTTTCAATTTTGCAAGCGCAAACCGATTGGCACACGGTTTTGTGGGTGGGGGCAGGGCTTGTCTTCTTTCTTTTGATGTTTTATATGCGGCGGCAAATTTTGGATTCAATTGAAAATCAAGATGAAGATTTGGCCGTGCGGCAAGGCGCCAAAAAGCTGGTGCGTCGCGTGATTAGCCTTTTATTGCTTGCGGTGACAATAGGGTGCTTATATCAAGCCGACAAGGCCTTCAAAATCCATATGGCGGAAGTGGCTCTGACAAGGGAAGTGAAAATTGACCGCGCGCAGATTGATGCTTATTTGAAAGAAGGAAATATCGTCATTGTTCGTGTGGGGGCAGATTGGTGCCTGACCTGCAAGTTTAATGACGTGACGGTGTTTGACAACAGCAAAATCGAGGAATTGGCCAAGTTCTACAATGTGAAATATATTGATGTGGACTGGACCGATTATGACCGCAAGGTGCTGGAGTTTATGCGTCAGTTCGGGCGCTCCGGCTTGCCGTTTTATATCATCTTCAGCCGCAGTGTGCCGGACGGAATGGTCTTACCCGAGATTTTGACCGAGGATGAGCTGACCAAAGTGATTAAAGGTTTTGCAGATTAGGAAAACTTAAAATTCAGGTAATGTTGCCGATAAAAATAAAATTTCTATTATCAGTAATGATGCGGCAATTAAAAGATATTGGCTTTTTTCATATTGTTTCAGTTTGCTTGATGTTTGTTGGCCTAACTGCATCAAAAGAGTTATCAGATATGCACCTCCGCAGAGTAATTTGATGCTTTGATATATGAAATCTCCATGATAGGTGTTGTATGCATGCTTGTCAGACATAAAGAAGAATAAGCCCAAAACAAGGGCTGATGTTAAGATTGTAAAGAAAAAACTCCAGTAAAAAAAATGATTTAATTTTTTGTAGCATGTGAGAATACCTTATAATTGTTTTTAGATATTCTCACATATTTTCATAATAGTCAATTATGGAAGCTTTTGTATCATTTGGCGGTTAAAACTTGGTATCAATTTTTGGGAAAATGATTTTGAGGGAGATTTGTGTTTGGTGGAATGTTGCCGTGTCGGGGCTGTTTATTCTTTTTCTAAAAAGCTTTTGGCGGCATCGCGGGCAAGTTTGTCCACGCGCTCGTTTTCAGGATGTCCGTTGTGGCCTTTAACCCAAACCCATTTGATTTTGTGCCTGGGCAACAAGCTATCCAGCTCTTGCCAGAGTTCCAAATTTTTGACGGCGGATTTTTTGTTGGTGGTTTTCCAGCCGTTTTTCTTCCAGTTCGGCATCCACTCGTTGACGCCGTCCATCACATAGCGGCTGTCGGTATATAGCGTGATTTCGCACTCTCTTTTCAAGGCCTTTAAAGCCTCTATTACCGCGGTTAACTCCATGCGGTTGTTGGTGGTGTGGGCTTCGCCGCCGCTTAATTCTTTTTCGGTTTCGCCATAGCGCAAAATTACGCCCCAGCCACCGGCTCCGGGGTTGCCGGAACAAGCACCGTCGGTAAAAATTTCAATCGCCGTCATCTCTTATTTATTCCATATTGATTAAAAATTCTGAGAAAAATTCGTTCAACAATTTGTCGGGGTTTTTGCTGTTTCTTAAAGCCTTGGCGACAAAAGAACGCAGACTGTTTTTGGCAATGTGCACGTCAAAGTCTTTGGGCGCACATTCATCGGCACCGATCACGCCGTCTAAGACCAAATCTCCTTCGGCCAAAGGCGAGAGGATGATATCTACATTGCAGAACTTGAATATGCCGCGGGGCGGAAGTCTTAACTCCGGCTTGGTTATCAGGTTAAGCTGATTTTCTATGCCGGGGATGGAATCCATTTGGTTATAATTGGTGAAACGCACTTTGTTATATTCACTGCCGGTGCTGACCGTGTGGCAGGTTAAATAAATCTCCCTTGCAATGACATTGCTGACGTTTTCAGCATGAATGGCAAAGCTGATTTTGACATATTTCTTGGGCGGGTTTTTCATGTTCAGCGGATAAATCAAATCTTCATCGGCATTATCCAAAACCTTGATTTGTTTGTCGGCCAAAATCAACTCGACATTAGGTTGCGGGCGCTTGCCGAACATGCCGGCAATCACCGAATAGGGCGCGGGCACATTGTTTGAGCCGGAGCGGATATAAATGGCGCCGTTGGTGGTGGACATTAAAGGTGCCAAGTCTGATTTTGGGATATAAGTGGCAATAAAACCATCGCCGTTTTTATCGCAGCTGATGATGTGGTTTCTGACCTTGTTGTGGCTGGGAATGGTGCAGCCGGAAATGGCATTTTCTAGCCAGCTCAAAAAGCGGTGCACGTTTTTGACCTTGACCTTGGCTTTGGCCACATCGCCGATTTCATTATCACGTGAGCATTCCACACCCCAGATAATCACCCCGCCTTCGGAGTTGCCGAAACCGGAAATGGCTTTGGCCAGATTTTTGCGGTCATCTCGGTGCAAGGTGACAAAGTTTTTGCCGACCGAAACAGCTTGTTTGAAGTCTAAAAACAGCTCTTCGGTTTGCTGGTTGATGATAAATTCATCAATGGCATCTTCCCCGAAATAGATGAGTTTTTGAAAAATGTCTTCCGCACGTGACATATTGTTTCTCCCGCTTGGTCAGAGTTTGAAATTGACGTTTTCATACTCTACTTTTATATCCATAATCTTAATATTCTCATAACGCGATTTGATTTGGGCGAGCAAATCTTGCACCAGATATTCCGGAGCCGAAGCACCGGCGGTGATGCCCACGGTTTGATATTGTTTCAAAAGGAGCCAATCCAGCTCACCGGCATCATCAATCAAGACAGCTTCTTTGGCGCCGTTTTTTATGGCCACTTCTCGCAACTGTTTGGAGTTGGACGAGTTTTTGGAGCCGATGACAATGATTAAATTTGCCACTTCGGCCATTTCTTTCACCGCTTTTTGGCGGTTGGTGGTGGCAAAGCAAATGTCATCTTTGCGCATGGCGGCAATGGTCGGAAATTTTTGTTTCAAAGCCGTGACAATCTCTTTGGTATCATCTACCGAAAGGGTGGTTTGGGTGACAAAGCCGACTTTGCTTGCAGGCGCAATCTCAAGAGCGGCAATATCTTCTTTTGAGTTGATGATATGCAGTTTGGCATTATCCGGAATTTGGCCGACGGTGCCGATAATCTCAACATGATTTTTTTTGCCGATGACAATGATTTCCATATTTTCATCATAGAGTTTTTGAATTTGCTTATGCACTTTGGCGACCAGCGGGCAAGTGGCATCTATGGTTTTGATGCCAAGCATTGCCGTCTCGTCCACCACGCTTTGCGGCACGCCGTGAGCTGAGAAAATGAGCGGGCGGCTTTTATCTTCCATTTGCGCCAAATCATCAATGAAAATGACGCCTTGTTTTTTCAAATCTTCTATCACGTGTTTGTTATGGACAATCTCGTGGCGAACATAAACCGGCGCGCCATGGTCAATCAGCGCTTGTTTGACAATTTCAATGGCACGGCGGACACCGGCGCAAAAACCGCGCGGCTCGGCAATATACAGGGTCAAATTCTCACTCATGCTTTCACCTTTATCGATTGGCACAATTTATCATAGGACATATATTTATCTATCGAACCCAACAAGGTGTAAGTCGGCTTAGAGGAAAAGATTTTGCAAGCGGTGTTTTGAATGTCATCGAGGGTGACTTGCTCTATCATTTCAACCATTTCTTCCACCGGAATGATGCGGTTGAAAATGAGCATTTGACGTGCTAAAACTTCGGCCGAAGAAGAGCAGCTTTCCAAGCCCATCAACATGCTGGCTTTGAGCTGAACTTTGGCACGTTGAAGCTCTTTTTCTTTCACTTTTTCTTGGCAGACTTTACCCACTTCGGTTGCCACCACCGGCATCAGTTCTTCCAGCTCTTTTTTGCCGGTTCCGGCATAAATGCCGAACAGACCGGTTTGGGTGTGGGCGTTGGCAAAAGAATAAACGGTATAAACCAAGCCTCTTTTTTCTCTGATTTCTTGGAACAAACGCGAGGCCATGCCGCCACCTAATAACGTGGATAAAATCACGGTCGGATAATAGCTTTTGCTCTCATATCTTGTGGCCTCAAAACCAAGCAAAACATGGGCTTGTTCAATATCTCTTTTTTCAATGAAAAAGCCGCCCTGATATTTTTGTTTTTCGGGGGTGAAAAAGGTTTTGGGTTGCAGCGAGCTCATGCGCTGTTCAATCATTTTGACAAAGGCATCGTGCTTGATGTTGCCGACGGCGCAGGCAATCATATTCTCGCCGGCATAGTTGGTGGAAATGTAATGACGCAAGGTATCGCCGTTAAAACTGCGGACTTTTTCGGCCGGACCTAAAATGGAGCGACCCAGAGCTTGTTTGGGAAAAGCGGTTTCTTGAAAGTAGTCAAAAATGATGTCATCGGGCGCATCTATGGTCTGTTTGATTTCTTGAACCACAACTTCTCTTTCTTTGACCAATTCTTCTTCCGGAAAAGTGGCATTGAGTAAAATATCGGCAATCACGTCGGCGGCGAGCTCGGCATCATTTTTAAGCATTTTGGCATAATAAGCGGTGAACTCGCGCGAGGTATAAGCATTCATCTGTCCGCCAACGTCTTCAATCTCTTCATTGATTTGCAGGGCGTTGCGCTTTTTGGTGCCCTTAAAGCAGGTGTGCTCAAAAAAGTGAGAGATGCCGTTCATGGCTTCCGGCTCATAAGCCGAACCGGTTTTGACCCATACGCCTAAAGACACACTCTCCAAATTTTCTCGCGTGGAAGTGATTATTCTCAAACCGTTTTTTAATTTAGTCATTTGCCATTGCATTTTTTTATTGCCTTATAAATCTAAATTATTCTTGTTATTTTCACTTAATCTATTATATATTCCTTAATAAATTAATTATGTCCAAAAAGAAAGGAAAATATTATGTCTGAGCGCCCAAAAATTGCCATTGTTCTTGCCGGTTGCGGTGTTTTTGACGGTAGTGAAATTCATGAAGCCGTTTTGACCATGCTGGCCATTGACCAACAAGGTGCCGAATATCAATGCTTTGCGCCCAATACCTGGCAAGCCCGCACGATTGACCATTTTACCGGTCATGCGACAGCCATTGCCGGAGATGAAGATAATCGCAATGTGTTGGCCGAATCGGCACGCATTGCTCGCGGACAAATCAAAGACTTGCAAGAGTTCAAAGCCAAAGATTATGATGCCATCATCTTTCCGGGTGGTTTCGGTGCGGCTCTCAACTGGAGCGATTTTGCCGTGAAAGGGGCTGATTGTGAAATCAACCATGAAGTGCGCCGTGCCATAGAAGAGAGCTTTGATGCAGGAATCGTCATCGGGGCGATGTGCATTGCGCCGGTGGTCATTGCCAAAGTTCTCGGCAAATATCATGTCAAGCTGACCATCGGGAATGATACAAAAGTTGCAGCCGGTTTGAAAAAAATGGGTGCCGAGCATGAGAACAAAACCGTGACCGAAGTTTGCGTGGATACGGAACACAAGATTGTGACCACACCTTGCTATATGCTCGCCAATTCCATCAAGCAAGTGGCGGAAGGAACGCAACATTTGGTGGAAGCCGTGTTGGAACTTATCTAAAGATTAAAAGCTCTCTTTTGAGAGCTTTTTTTATGCTTCTATACATTCGCAAAAGTTAATAAAAATTCTTGAAATCTTTGAGAAAAAAGTAGATATTTGCGAAAAATGAATTAAATTTATTACAGTTATTTCTGAAATGATGAGGATTAATATGTTGTTAAATAGGAAGTTTTTAACACTGGCCGCTATGTTTTTGGCTTTGGCCGGTTGTAAGCAAGAGAAATCTCAAAATCAACAAACCATGCAGGCACCGAAGGTTTCGGTTATAGAGGTTGAGCCGGAAAATGTGCCTTTGAGTTTTGAATTTGCCGCGCGTGCGCAAGGCTCTAAAGAAACCCAAGTGCGTGCCCAAGTCGGTGGCATTTTGCTCAAACGCAACTATGTGGAAGGCTCTCATGTGGAAGAGGGCAGCGTTTTGTTCCAAATTGACCCCAAACCCTATAAGGTGGCGCTTGACCAAGCCAAAGCCCGCTTGGCACAAGCCGATGCCGAGCTTAAAAACGCCAAAATTCAACTTGAGAGAACCTTGAAATTGTTCAAACAAGGTTATGCCAGCGAAAAATCTAAAGATGATGCTCAGGCTAATTATGATTCTTTGACTGCAAGCAAAGAGTTGGCTCAGGCTGAAGTTGAAGCCGCTCAGCTCAATTTGGACTACACTACCGTGACCGCGCCGATTAGCGGTATCACCAGCTTGGAAGTGCAATCCGAAGGCAGCCTCATTTCAACCACGGGTGATGCCGGTTTATTGACCCATTTGACCCAAGTTGACCCGATTTATGTGATTTTCTCCGCTTCCGAAAACGAGATGATGGCCTTGACCAATATGGTGGAAAGCGGCAAAATTAAAAATCCTTATAATAACAGTAGCGAAATTTATGCCAAAATTAACTTAGGTGATGGTCAAACCTATAAATATAACGGCAAAATCAACTTCATTAATCCGACCATTGATACCTCAACCGGCACGGTTAAGCTGCGTGCCGTTTTCCCCAATCCGGATAAAGCCATTCGTCCGGGACAGTTCTTGCGCTTGTTTATGGAAGGCATGGTCCGAATCGATGCTTTGGTCGTACCGCAAGATGCCGTGATGCAAGGTGCTAACGGGGCTTATGTTTATCGCGTTAATCCGCAAAATATTGTGGAAATGGTCAGCATCAATACCGGATTGTCTACCCAAGACGGTGGCTGGATTGTTGATACCGGTTTGAAAAAAGGCGATAAGGTCATTATCAATAACCTGATGAAAATTCGCCCCGGTATGACCGTGACCCCCGTGTTGACAACCGATGATAATATCGAAGCCGATGCCAAAGTGGATGACTAATTTATAAGGAAAAATCCGATGTTTTCTAAGTTTTTTATTGAAAGACCGATTTTTGCCACGGTAATCTCTTTGATTATCGTGCTTTCCGGTTTGGTGGCGATGAATGCTTTGCCGGTGGAGCAATATCCAAACATCGTTCCGACCGAGATTCAGGTTTCGGCAACATATCCGGGCGCAACGGCCGAAGTTTTGGCTGATACCGTGGCTGCACCTCTGGAACAGGAAATCAACGGCGTTAAAAACATGATTTATATGTATTCTAACGCCACATCTTCCGGCTATTTGACCTTGGGCGTGGTTTTTGATATCGGAACCGACCCCGACCAAGCCACGATTGATGTGAACAACAAAGTGCAGATGGCTACGCCGACACTTCCTTCCGAAGTGACCAAGCAAGGTGTGACCGTGGAGGAAAAATCCAACTCTATTTTGCAAGTTATTGCCATGCGCTCCACGACCGACCAATATGACACGGTTTATGTTTCCAACTATGCGCTTTTGAACGTATTGGATGAACTAAAACGTATTAAAGGTGTGGGTAGTGCCACACTTTTTGCCAGCCAAGATTATTCTATGCGTATTTGGCTCTCGCCGGACAAATTAGCCGACCATAATCTCACGCCGCAAGATGTGATTACCGCCGTACAGGAGCAAAACTCCCAATATGCGGCCGGACAGTTTGGCCAAGAGCCGATGGAAGAGGTTCAACCTTATACCTATTCCGTGAACACCAAAGGTCGTTTGGTTGATGCCAAAGAGTTTGGCAATATCATCCTTTCAACCGATGAAGACGGCGCTATTTTGCGCCTCAAAGATGTGGCAAGAATTGAACTCGGCGCGCAAGATTATAGTGTCAGCTCCCGCTTTAACGGTGAGCCGGCCGTGGCTTTTGCCGTTTATTTGCAATCAGGCGCCAACTCTTTGGAAACGGCCAAATTGGTTAAAGCCAAAATGGAAGAACTTTCCAAGAGCTTCCCGCAAGGCATTACCTATGACATTCCGTATGATACGACCTTGTTTGTGACCGAATCCATCAATGAGGTTATTCATACCTTTTTTGAAGCCGTGCTTTTGGTTATTGCCGTGGTTTATTTGTTCTTGCAAAACTATCGCGCCACGCTCATCCCGATTTTGGCCGTGCCGGTTTCCATTATCGGTGCTTTTGCCGGAATGTATGTCTTGGGCTTTTCCATCAATCTATTGACCTTGTTTGGTTTGATTTTGGCGATTGGTATTGTGGTGGATGATGCTATCATCGTTTTGGAAAATATTGAGCGTATTATGAGCGAAGAGGGCTTGTCGCCGAAAGAAGCCGCCATCAAGGCTATGGAAGAGGTTTCCGGGCCGGTTGTGGCCGTGGCTTTGGTTTTGTCTTCCGTGTTCTTGCCGATTGCCTTCTTGGGCGGTATGACCGGCGTGATGTATAAGCAATTCTCGGTGACCATTGCCGTTTCGGTTATCATCTCGGCGCTGGTGGCTTTGACCTTGACACCGGCTCTTTGCGCCATCATCATCAAAAAAGAGCACAAGAAAAAAGAACCGATGGCCTTTTTCAGATGGTTCAACACTTTCTTTGAAAAAGTGACTGATTGGTACATTGCCGGCGTGGAATTTTGCTTGAAATGGCGCAAAGCGACCATGCTTGGTTTTGTGGTCATTTTGCTTGGCATTTTGGGTATGTTTAAAGTGATTCCGACCGCCTTGGTGCCAAACGAAGATATGGGTAATTTGCTGATGTCTTACAGCATGCCGGAGGCTTCTTCTTTGCCCAGAACCGAAAAGTTCAGCTCTAAAATTGCCGATATGGTCAGAAGCAACCCCAATGTGACTGACGTGATGACGGTTAACGGTTTTAATATGTTGTCTTCCAGCCAGAACACATATTCGGGCGTTAGCTTTATCACGCTTAAAAACTGGAGTGAGCGTAAAGAACCCAACCAATCGGCTGAGGCTTTGGCTCAAACCTTTACCGGAATCGGCATGAGCCAACCGCAAGGTATTGCTTTTTCTTTCAACCTGCCGCCGATTATGGGTATGAGTACAACGGGTGGTTTTGAGGCTTATATTCAAAACAAGTCCGGCAAATCTTCCAAAGAATTGATGGCAAAAACCGAAGAATTTTTGGCCGCGGCCAACAAACGTCCGGAACTTTCCAATGTTAAGACGACGTTTTCTATCAGCACACCGCAATATACCATTGATTTGGACAGAGAAAAAGCCATGGTTTTGGATGTGCCGATTAACAGCATTTATGCGGTGTTGCAATCAACCTTCGGAAGCCTTTATATCAACGACTTTACCTATATGGGTCGAAACTTCCGCGTGACCTTGCAATCGGAATCTAAATTCCGCAGAACGCCGGATGATTTGCGTTATGTTTATGTGAAGTCCACAGCCGGCGACTTGGTTCCGCTTTCAACCCTTATTCATGTTAAACGCGTGACTGGTCCGGAACTTGTGACCCGTTTCAACATCTTCCCGGCTGCCAAAGTGATGGGCGACCCTGCTGCCGGATATTCTTCCGGTCAGGCCATTACCGCGATGGAAGAAGTGGCCGAGCAAGTTTTGGGCGATGATTATGCCTTGTCTTGGATTGGTTCTGCCTTCCAAGAAAAAATTGCCGGCGGTGCTTCCACCATGGCCTTTGCGTTTGGTGTAGTTATGATTTTCTTAATTCTGTCGGCGCAATATGAAAAATGGTCTTTGCCGGTGGTGGTCATTTTGTCGGTGCCGTTTGCCGTGTTTGGTGCTTTGCTTGCCACCTGGTTGCGCGGTATTCAAAACGACCTTTACTTCCAAATCGGGTTGGTAACTTTGGTTGGTTTGTCTGCCAAAAACGCCATTTTGATTGTGGAATTTGCGGTGATGAAAGTGCATGAAGGCTTGACCTATGCCCAAGCCGCCGTTGAGGCCGCAAAACTTCGTTTCCGCCCGATTGTGATGACCTCTTTGGCCTTCACCTTCGGTGTTTTGCCGTTGGCAGTTTCTACAGGGGCCGGTGCGGCCAGCCGCCACTCAATCGGTACCGGTATGATCGGTGGTATGATTATGTCCACCTTCGTGGCGACGATTTTTGTGCCGATGATGTTTGCCATTATCGGTGAGATTTTTGATGAAGAAAACATCAAACTCCGCAAAATCAATAAACGTGCCGAAAAAGAAGGTCGGCCAAAACTCAAACGCCAAATGCGTTAAAAACAAAAAAAACAGCAGGGTTTATAACCTGCTGTTTTTTTTGTGTGTTTCTTTTTTTAAACATAGTCAGCACAATAGCGAACATAGCCTCTTTGAAGATTGTTGTCTGCCAACAGATATGATGAATCGAGGTAGATGAATGGTAGACCGCCCATCTTTCTTAGGGTTGCATTCAAATGCGGTTGGCATGCTTTGCACTCATCAAATTCGGTTTTTGTCATCAAATGCCAATCATAACCTTTAGGCAATTTCGCTATATAGCGTTGAGCATCATATTTTGAGCCTTTGTCTTGGGAGCCATCATAAAACAGAAGTTTGCCGGAAGGAAGAATAACCCCAACACAAGGAATGATTTTGAAAGATTCTTCGTCCGTTGTTTCTTGCGCTTTGGGCTCTTCGACTTTTTCTTTGGCAACACCTAACTCTTGTGCTTTGATGCCATAATGCTCCATTAAGATTTGGATTAATTGAAGCACATCTTTTCGGCTGAGAAAGAGCTTTATCATATCGATAATATCTTTCATGTCTTGAGATAATTTGTCCATAATACTTTGTTTTTAGTGAATAATAATATGTTTAAATCTCCATTATTGCTTGCCCGCAATTGAACTTATTTTTGGGTTTGGGTATTGTCGGTATGGGGCAATTTTTATTAAATATTGCATTTTCTGCGGCGAGTTCTTTTACACCTTGCGGTAATGATATTTTTTCTATTTGGCTTAAATCGCATCTATTAAGGCGCAGCTCTTTCAAACGTTTGAAGCCGGTTAAATCCATATGCGGATGCGCACCGAACTTACAATCATAAAAAGCCAAATATTTAATTCCTTGCGGTAAATATATCACCTTGTTGTCTGATAAATCAAGATTATTTATTTGCAGGCTTTCTAATTCCGGATAAATGCGAAAGTCAGGTAATCGGAATTTTTCTTTTTCCGGCAAGGCCAACATGAAATGTTTGATATCTTGCGGAAGTTTGATGTTTTCGGCTTGCGGGGTGTCGGTACAATCTTTGATGATAATGACATGGTCGTTAACCATTTGGGGAATGCAAAATCCTTCTAAAAAGATGGCTGATTTGACCCATAGAAGGTCAGAGCCTTGCGGAATATAATCCGGTGTGAAAAATTTTAAGTTTCTTAAATCCAGTTCTTTGATTTTTGAAAAGTCGGCATTGTCTATATTTAAGATTTGCACTCCGGCGAGCTTATTGATTTGAGCAATGGTTTGAGCCGTGGTTATGCCTTCAATACTTGCAGATTGAACGGTTATCAACTCTTGCTTTATGAGCGGAAAAGAAGGATTTTGGGTTGAAATGCTTTGTATATATTCTGTTTTTTTTGTTTTTAAAATATCTATTAGGACAGAAGGATATTCTTTTTGAAACTGTAAAGCGTTCTCCGGTGTGGTTATGTTTATTGTTATCGGTTTTTCGGGATACCATTTTTGAGAAAAGCCTAAATAGTTTAAACTTTTTTCATCTATGTGCGTGCTTAAATCTTGAGTTTGGAGACTATCGCAAAAAAGGTTTCGAACGGATAAAACATCTTTGATTCTTTCCGGTTTTTTTATCGAAATCTGTTTGATTGATTTGAATTTTTTTAATGAGGCTATACTCTCTTCTGAGATGTCCTCCTGAAAGTTATATCTATCAATAATCAATTGCTTGGGAGATAAAAATTTCAGCAAGTCAGAATTAGAATCAAAATAAGTTAAATGTATGTCTTCTTGAGGATGATTATATAAATCTACCAAAATATTATCGGCGGTGATAATATAGCCGCAATTTTTTAAATCCGAACAGCGTTTTTGTTGGAAAAGTTCGTCAATATTATTATTTTGGCAAAGATGAAGAATAGATTTCCTTATGGCGGAGACAAAAGGTTCTTCAATCTTTTTGTTTTGAAAGCCTTTGATTTGGGCAATTTTTCCTTCATAAAATTCGATTGTGCCGTGCGGTAACCATTCGCCGTCCGGCTCTATGGAGCGGAGAGAATAAATTTCGGTTTGTCCGTTTGCCACTTGTTTGTCATAGCCGCCTTTGCCGACGCAATGCTCCATTTTGGCGGTTTCATAATCTAAGGCGGCGGCAGATTTTAATTTGACCAAAAGCAAATTTTGTTTTGGAAAAGTCAAAACAACTTCGGTATCTTTGCGGCTGTTTTTAACATTATCGGGTAAAAGCTCGGTCGTGTCATTGAGCTTGTCAAAATTATCATTGACAAAGGTGAGGAGGGCTTGCCAATTATCAATGCCGTTGAGCAGGGTTTTGAAGTGGCCTGCGGTTTTGACCTTTTCCGGATAGCGCGCAATATAGGCGGCAACAAAATCTTTGATGTGGAGTGCTTGCTCATAAAGTTCTGAATGGCGGAGTTGCTCTGGGTTAACAATCATATCGCCATTGTCATTTGTTGGAAAATGAAGCGGGTTATTTTGAGTAATTTCACCGGTTAGATATTTTTGAAAAAGAAAACCGCTGCAAACGCAAATTTTTGCATCTTCGCTCAGCATATTAAAATGGTCGGCCGATTGCAGGGCTTTAAGCTCTTTTACCAAAGTTTGCTTGTTTTGCTTGAGCTTGTTCATCTCCAAGCCGGCACGTTTTTTATCTGTGCATTCTCTGATTTTTTGAGCTTGAAGCTGAAGCTGTTGATTCAAGACTTTGATTTTGTTTTGCAAATCTGCTTTGGTTAGATTGAGCTTTTTGCCGGAAGCCATTAGGGTATAGTAATAGTTTCCGGTTTCGGCAAAAGCCTCGCCGGTATACAATTCGCGCAGAACGCTTGTATATTCCCTAAAATTGGCAATCTTCATCTTATTTTCCTTGCTGAGATAAAGCAATTTATAAGATTTGGAAAATTTTGTCAATAATAAAAGTTTGAGTTTATATGATAATGTTGTTACAAAACTGTCATAAAATTTATACTTGTTTTAGACAAAAAATGTGATATATTATTTTTTAGAGAAATATTATTAATAAATTAAATAAAAAGGCTACGTGTATCGGTGAGTATGTTGGGGCGACCTGATTGAAAGCTGCGTGGCAAAAAACAAAATGGAAAGTCCGTTTTTTAGAGTAGAGAGAGTTGGTGAAGCGCGTTATGACATTATCTTCAGATTAAATTTGAAGATAATTGCCAAAATATTGCTGGCTCTTGTCTTGCTGGCTTTGATAGCCTTTATCGGCTACTGGCTGATACAAGGCGCTATTTGGGTCGGTGGTGCCGCATGGAGCGGAATCTGTTGGCTGGCGAGCCAGTGGATGTGGCTTCTTGGTATTTTGCTTTTGGCTCTGCTTATTTGGGGCTTGAGCAAAATAAACTGGAAGAGTATCAAAGCTCCGAAGGTTAATCCTAAATTGCTCTGGGTGTTGGCGGCAATAATCCTGCTTCTCTTATGCTTCCTAGCATTTAGAAGCTGCGGTGATGACAAGGTTCAACCGGAAAATGTGGTTATCATAAATGAGGATGATTCTGAACCTACGTTCACAGAATCATTTGATGATGTGATAATTACGCGTGCTTATCTTGATGGCGTGCAGAATGCTGACGATAAGCTGGCACGAGCTTTGGTTGGCTTGAAATATGTTGACGGCAAGCCGGTTAAATCCAGTGATTTTGCCGGAAAGACATATGACGAAGCTAAAAAAGTCGTTGCTAAAGATTGGTACGGTTTTGTTCAAGAAACTTTGGATGGCGTGGAGATATCCAAACAGAAACTTGTGCCGTTTACCACATTAGCCATGCGTAACGGTAAGTATGGTTTTGTGAAATCTGATTTCTTGAAAGCGGTCAAAGCCGGTGAGCCGAATGCCGAAGAAAAGATGGCTTTGCATAAGGCTAACGGGCAGAAACGTGAGCTTGGAACAGAGGCTAAGCAGTATCTCTGGGTTCTGAAAAATATGTGGAAAGGCAATATCTCAGCGGAGATGTTATTAGACCTTCCGATGTTCTCCTATAAAAACATCCCATTAAATGAGATGTATAATGAAAAAGGAGAGGCGCAGTGGAATGACGCACTTTTGAATAAGTTGCGTCAGCACTCAGGACAGACTCCAAGAGAGGCTCTTGGATTATAAGCCAAACTCTAAAATAAAAACAGTTGCAGGTTAAAAACCGCAACTGTTTTTTTTTGTGCTTGTGTTTGGGATGTTTTTTTTTATGCTTTTATCAGATG
>CALXPK010000065.1 GCA_944390265.1 uncultured Alphaproteobacteria bacterium
CAGAATAATTGCAGGATACAACTTGATAATAAGATTTGGATACAACAAAACTTTTCGCAAAACTTGCGAAAAGCGCAGAAATCGTCAGAACTTGTCTTCTTGCTTTCAACATTCTTGTTGTATCCTATGCTTTTTTTTAACGTTAAATTTCTGTATGGAATAGCTTTTTCCATATGTATAAATAATATCATTCGATTGGTAAAAAAATATTTAACTTTAGATTGATGCAATCAGCTCATCAACATATTTGGGCAGCGTTTCTCCGGCTTTGCCTAAGACATGCTTGTCAAAAAGATAATTGTTGGCCGTCGTATCGAGTGTGAACTCAATGGTATCTGCACCATAATATTTTGCGGTTTGCACAAATCCGGCGGCCGGATAAACCACACCAGAGGTGCCGATAGAGATAAACAAATCACATTTTCTCAAAAATTCTTCCACCTTGTCCATGCACAAGAGATTTTCGCCAAAAAAGACAATATTCGGCTTCATCATGCCGGCAATATGGCAATGCGGACAAACCGTTTCGGTATCCACATCACCCCAAGTTTCAAGAATATGTCCGCAATTGAGGCAAACCGCTTGGTTGATTTGCCCGTGAATGTGATAAACATTTTTGTTGCCGGCCTTTTCGTGGAGCGTATCCACATTTTGCGTGACGATATTAATTTCCGCCGGATATTCTTGTTGGAGTTTGGTCAAAGCCAAATGCGCGGAATTAGGTTTTGCTTTTTGTACCTCAACTTTAAGTTCATTATAAAAATCGTGCACTAGGGCAGGGTTGCGTTCAAAACCTTCAATTGTCGCCACATCTTCCACCTTATGATTATTCCAAAGCCCGTTTGAGCTTCTAAAAGTTGCCAAACCGGATTCGGCCGAGATGCCGGCACCGGTTAAAATAAGGATATTTTTATAAATTTTTGTCATCTTTCTTCTCCCTTGCGTATTAAAGATTATATATGTTAAAAAAACAACTTTTTTGTTTTGTTATGGGCATGAAATAAGCTAAATTAAGAAAAAATGAGGAGGAAACATGGCATTTTGGAGCAATTGGTTTATTCCCAAGCCGTTTAACGAAGGTTTTTTGCCGGAGTTGGACGGACATAAGATTTATTATCGCGAGTTTGGCAACAAGAATGGTGAGGCAATCGTTTGTTTTCACGGCGGCCCCGGTTTTTGGTCGAGGGCTGAAACCGCAAAGAAGTTCGATTTGAAAAAATATCACGTGATTATGTTTGATCAGCGCGGTTGCGGCAAGTCCGAACCGGCCGGCTGCATGGAGCACAACACGACACAAGATAATGTCGATGACGTGGTGCGCTTGCTTGAGTTTTTAGAAGTTTATGACAAAGTCATTTTGTTTGGCGGCTCTTGGGGCTCAACCATGGCATTGATGTTTGCCATCACTTATCCCAAGGTGGTCAAGGCCATGATTTTATCCAAAATCTTTTTAGCCATTAAAGACTCGCAAAAATGGGAGTTGAAGCAAAGCGGCCTCTTTTATCCCGATATGCTGGAAGAATTGAAAGGCCCCATTTCGGACAATTATCTGATTCCGGAATATTATGCCAAACAGATAAATTCGGAAAATCTGGAACAACAAACCGAAGCCGCCACAAAATACGGCTGTTGGGAAAGTGTTTTGGGAAGCCTGAATCCAAAATTTGGCAGCCATATCCCTGATGAAAAAGAAATCAATATGCAAAAAATCTACATCAACTATGCCGCCCAAAACTTCATGCTGGAAGATGATGAGATTATTGATAATGCGCATAAAATTGACAATATCCCAACCCTTATTTTGCATAACCGACTGGACTTTATCTGCCCGCCGATAAATGCTTATCGTCTGCATAAGGCTTTGCCGATGTCCAAACTGGTATTTGTGCCGTCCAAAGGACATTCAAGCAAATTGTTAGATGAAACCTTGCGCAAAGAAATGAAAGAATTTTTGCAAAATTTGGAGCAAACAGATGCCGGAAAGTAAACTTTTCTTGAAAGAAAACCCCACATTAGCCGATTTTCAGCAATATGTCAAAGAGATGAAAGCTGAACGTGGTTTTAGAGTAGAGCCGATTTATGAATGTTGCTTGTTGGCAGAAGAGGTGGGCGAGCTGATTTCAGCCGTACGCAAAAACACCAAAGGCGGCAGCATAGGCAGTGGCTCGGTCGCCGGAAACGTCAAACTTGAATTGGCCGATGTTTTGATATATCTTTGTTCCATTGCCAACATCCACGGCATCAATTTGGAAGAAGCATTCAGAGAAAAAGAAGAAATTAACAAACAAAGAACATGGAAAAGACTATGAAAAAAATTGCCATTATTGCCGCCATGAGCAGCGAAATCAACTCAATCAAAGCCCTGTTGTCCAATTTAGAGGAAAAAGACGGCTATATCACGGGCAAGCTGGGTGATAAAAAAATCATTTTAATCCAAAGCGGCATTGGCAAGGTTTGCGCCGCGGTCAAAGCCACCGAGCTGATTGATAAGTTTAAACCCGATTGCGTGATAAATTCCGGTGTGGCCGGCGGCGTGGGTGATGATGTTAAGCAAATGGATATTGTGGTCGGCACCCGAACCGTTTATAATGATGTTTGGTGCTTGGAGCCCAATGCTTATGGTCAAGTGCAAGATTTCCCGCTTTATTTTGAGGCCGATAAAAATTTAGCAGACAAAATAGAAGCGGGCGAGCATAATGGCATCACCATTCATAAGGGTTTGATTGCCAGTGGCGATAAATTTATTGCCGGCATTGAAGAAGCTCAAAATATCCGCCGCTTATTTGATGAAACTTTGGCGGTAGATATGGAATCTTGCGCCGTGGCTCAGGTTTGCTATATGAAAAAAACACCTTTCATCAGCCTGCGCATCATCAGTGATAATCCGCTGAGAAGTAATGATAATCACCAACAATATGCCGATTTTTGGGGCGAAATGGCCAATAAATCTTTTGCCGTATTGAAAAATTTGTTAAACCGCATTTAGGAGAAAACAATGCTTGATAAAAATTTGGTGGCGGAAATTTTGACCGAGGCTTTATCCACCGGTGGCGACTATGCCGAGATTTTTGTTGGAAACACTTTGGTCAATGGTTTGTACACATCGGAAAGAAAAATCAAAAGTTCAAGCTCCAGCTTGTCCTATGGTGCCGGCATTCGCATTTTTGATGGGGTGAATTTTGTTTATGCTTACACCAATTTGATGGATAGGGAAAATTTGCTCAAAACGGCACAAATTGCCGCCAAAGGCATAAAATCAAGCCAAAAAGAGATAAAATTTGACTTAAGAAATTTGGAGCTGGAGAAAAAGCACCAAATTCAAAAACCGTTTGAGAGCAAGAGTAAAAAAGAAAAAGCCGACTTAATGCTCAAAATCAGCGAATATGCCTTAAATGCAAGCCCGCTTGTTTGCAAAGCCGATGCTACCTATACGGAAGTAACGCGTCGAACCTTGCTGGCCAACTCCTTGGGCGTTTGGGCCGAAGATACCATTGCGCGCAGTCGTTTCTTTTTGAGTGCCATTGCCCAAAAAGATGATGTGATTGAAAAGGCCGGAGACAATTTCGGCGGGTTGTACGGTTTAGAGTTGTTTGACGGCAGAAACCTGCAAGAGTTTGCCGAAAATGTGGCCTCTGATTCCATATCAAGGCTTTCGGCCGAGCTTTGCCCCTCTGGTAAAATGGATGTGGTGATTGGCAATGGTTTTGGCGGTGTGATTTTTCATGAGGCTTGCGGTCATGGTCTGGAAGCAGAAGCCGTGGCCAAAAATGCTTCCGTTTTTGCCGGAAAACTCGGTCAACAAATTGCATCACCTTTGGTAACGGCCTATGATGATGCCACCATTGACCATGCTTGGGGCTCAATCAATGTGGACGATGAAGGCGTCAAAACCCAAAGAAAACTCTTGATTGAGAATGGCATTTTGAAATCTTATATGGTCGATAGATTAAACGGCCGCCGCATGGGCATGGAGCCAAACGGCTGTTCACGTCGTCAGAATTATACTTTTTCTCCGACCTCGCGCATGAGCAACACCTTTATCGCCAATGGCAAATCCACACCAGATGAGATTATTGCTAACACCGAAAAAGGCCTGTTTGCCGAGAAAATGGGTGGCGGTTCGGTAAAACCGACAACCGGAGAGTTTAACTTTTCGGTTGATAGAGCTTATCTGATTGAAAATGGCAAAATCACAAAACAAGTCAAAGGCGCCAAACTGATTGGCTCCGGCATTCAAGTTTTGGAAAATATTGATATGGTCGGCAACAATATGAGTTTGGCTTGCGGCATGTGCGGCGCCTCTTCAGGCAAAATTCCAACCACGGTCGGTCAACCCACCATCCGTGTCAGAAACATCACTGTCGGAGGACAAAAATAATGCAAGTACAAGAATTTATTGAAAAATTATATCAGGAAAGCCAAGCACAAGGCATCAATCAATTTCAAATTGATTACAGCCAAAGTGAAAATTTCTCCTTAAAAGCGATGGATGGCAAAATTGAAAAACGCAGTTTCAAAAATGTTCAACATCTGAGTTTTTCGGTAAAAGAAGGCAAAAATATCGGCTCTATTGAGAGTGATAAGCTGGAGGAAGGAGATATTCCGCTCATCATTAAAGAAGCCAAAGAAAATGCTTTGTTAATGGATAATGAGGAAGAAAATTTCTTCTTTGGCGAGAAAAGAGAATATCCGGTTGTCAAAAGAAACACCCCGATAAAAGACTATGAAACACTTGATAAAGAACAATTTTTGCTCAGGTTGGAAAAAGCCGCATACGCTCAGGACAAGCGCGTCAAAAAGGTTATTTCTTGCTATTTGAACGAAGGTAAATATCAAACCGCCATCCGCAATTCTTTGGGCTTAAACGTGAGTGAGGGGGGAACTTGGGCTTTTGCCGGAATTTATCTTTCGGTCGAAGAAAACGGCATCATCAAAACTGCTTCCGAATATGTCAAGTTTGATAAGAAGGATGATCTTAATCCTGAGCTTATGGCGCAAAAAGCCGTGGCCAAAGCGTTGAAAAAACTAAGCCCGATTTCTATCCCGAGCGGCAAATATAAAATTGTTTTTGAAAACGAGTGCTTTGCAGAGCTTTTGAATGTGATGAAAAACCTTTTTTCTGCCACATCTGTGGAAGAAAAACATTCCAAATTGGGCGATAAGCTCATGCAAAAAATTGCCGCCGATGGTGTGACCTTGATTGATAATCCGCTCTTGGATAACGGTTATCGCACCCGTGCTTTTGACGGCGAGGGCTACCCGAGCCAAACCAATGTCATCATCAAAAACGGCGTGTTGCAAACCTTGCTCCACAACCTGCGCACAGCGCATAAATTCGGCGTTACTCCAACCGGAAACGGTATCGGCGGTGGCTCAAGAGGGGTTTCTTATTCCAATTTCTATCTTGAAAACGGCAATTTGAGCCAAGATGAGGTGCTTAAACAAACCAAAGATGGCGTTTATATTACTGATTTGACAGGCACGCACGCCGGCTATTCCGCTGTTTCCGGAGATTTTTCTTTCGGTGCTGAAGGATTTCTGATTAAAAACGGCAAAATTGACAAGGCCTTAAATCAATTAACAATTTCCGGCAATGTTTATGATCTTTGGCAAGATATTGAGCTGGTAGGCAACGACTTGAAGTTCACGCCCGATGGTTGCGGCTCTCCGACAATCGCCGTCAAACCGATGCAGATATCTTGTAACTAGGAGAATAGAATGCGCGAACTCAAAAAATTATGCCGCCTCAAGGTTGTCTTTGTCGACTGGCATAAGACTTTGTGCTCGCGCGTTTTCTTTCAGTTCATCAAACGCCGCAATAAAAAACTTTATGACAAGTTGGAACACCGCTTGTTTGAAGAGATGCCGCTGTCTAAATTTATTGATTGGATGAAAGGCAAATTAACCCGAGACGATATTTTAAAAGAAATCTGCCGCAATGATTTGAATAAGGCCGAAATCGGCAAACTTCTGCAAGCAAGTTGCGAGAAAATGAAGTTTGACCGACCGGACTATAAAAAATGGATAAAACGCATTCGCGAAAAAGGCAAAAAAGTGGTCATTGCCACCGATAATGTCGATGTTTTTGAAGATTATACCGTTCCGGCGCTCAAATTGAACAAACATTTTGATGCCGTTTTGTGTTCTTCCTCCCTCAAATGCTTAAAACACGATGCCAAAGATAAGAAATTGTTGTTTTTTGACGATTTTTTAAGAAATAATGACATTAAATATGAAGAAGCAATTTTGCTGGATGATGATGAAGATTTGGTCCGCCTTGTTAAAAAATTCGGCATGCAGGGCAGGGTTATCTCATCGCCGGAAAATATGTTGCAAAACCTGATGATGATTGAGGCCTGTTGTGACCGATGTGAATTTTGACAAACTGAAAGTCATATTTATTGACTGGTATTTAACGCTGACTTCCGTAACCTTTCTGAACAAGTTAAAGGTTGAAAATCATGACTTGTTCCGCAAATTTATCGAGATTATTTTTGAGCAGGACAAAACCGGCTGGCACTATGATTGGGCCCGAGGCAAACTCAGCAAAGAAGATGCCGCTCAAAAAATTGCTCAGGCCGGCATCATGCCCTATGACAAGGTTTTGCAAACCTTTGCTGATTGCTGTTCTCATCAAACCATTGATTATCCCGAGGTTTTGAACATAATAGGCAACCTCCGCCGCCAAGGCCTGAAAGTTGTCATGGCCACCGACAACTGGGATGTTTTTACTGATTACACGGTTCCAAGTCTTCATTTATATCAACATTTTGATGACATCATCTCTTCCAATGAAATCGGCTATATCAAAAGAGACGCCTCCGCCAACGACATGCTCTTTTTCAAAGCCTATATGGAGAAGCATCACCTCAAAAAAGACGAAGTTGTTTTGATAGATGATGCCGATGTCAATGTGGAAACTTGCCGCAAATGCAACATTCCGTTTATCCAAATTGAAAATTGTTATAACACCTTGTGTTTATTGAAAAACATCAGCCAAAAGAAAACCGCATGAAATGCAAAACAAATTAGATTTTTACATTCATTTAAGCGGCAAGCTCAAAGAACTGCAGCGCACCGGATGGATAAGAAAAGGCATTGCAAATGCCGAAACCGTGGCGGCGCATAGTCATGGCGTGTCTCTGTTGGTTTTGCTCTTTGCCCCCGATTATCTTGATAAAGAAAAATGCTTAAAATTGGCCGTCATTCATGATTTGCAAGAAGTTATCGTCGGAGATATCACGCCTTTTGACGGTGTTACGTCAGAAGAAAAAGGCCAAAGGGAGCAAAAAGCCGTTCAAGAAATTGCACAAAAACTTGGGTTTGACGAACTTAAAGAGCTTTTTGCCGAATATGAGACCAACCAAAGCGCCGAGGCGCGCTTTGTCAGAGATATGGACAGGCTCGATGCCGTCCTTCAAGCCAAATACTATGATGACAATAAAAGAACCAAAGAGAAAATTTTTGCCGAATTTTACAACTATGCCTTGTCACATACCAACAAAGATGAGGCCGTCACCGCAGAACTTTTTGCAACCGTGAAAAAACTTTAGTGTTTGTTTTCAAAATAGCGTTTGATGGTGTCCATCACCTTGACATAATAGCTATCTTCATGCGGCACAAAATCTTTGATAGAGACGGCACCGGTATAAGGAATATAATTATCAAACTCATCCAAAAGAAGACCGGAAACATAAATGGAATTAACCTTGTGGTTAAACAAATTTCTCAAATCATCAACCGAGGCTTCCAACACACCGTCAACCTCGAGCGGATTCAAATCAAGCTCAGACAAATTTTTGTTGGTTTCCAAAAGATACGTCGGGTTAAATTCGTGGTTGATATAGCCGTCTTTTTCATAAACATGATTAATGGTAAAGAGTTTGTTCAGGCTTTCAAAATCGACCTTGATACCGAGTTCTTCTTCAATATTTTTAATGCCGTCATGCGGGGTTTCGCCAACCTTGAGGTGCCCGGCGGCAGAAATATCGAGCAAGCTCGGGTGGGTTGACTTATTTTTGCTGCGTAGCTGCAACAACACGCGATGATGTCCATCCGAGGCGCGTTTGACAATCCAACAATGAAAAGATTTGTGCCACAAACCTTCTTTGTGCGCTTGCGAGCGCATGGCCGAGCCCAACGGGTTCATATGTTCATCATAAATATCAATCATATAATCTTCAGCCATGGCACTTCTCCGTCAAAATTGTTAAAATATAACAATATATTAAGCCGCAATTATTAATAAATAGATAATCATAAATTGTTATATTTCAAGAAAAGTATTTCAGGTGCAAAATCGGGTGCGGGCGGCCGTTGCCGTCAACCTCGTTGCGAGAGATGATTTTGTATCCCATATGCTGATAAAAGCCAAGCGCCGCCGGATTTTCTTCATTAACGTCAACCAGCGGAATATGAAGGCTGTCAAGTGCAAAGGAGAGGAGCTTTTTGCCCAACCCTTG
>CALXPK010000066.1 GCA_944390265.1 uncultured Alphaproteobacteria bacterium
GCGGATCCAAAATACGCGAGGTGGAATCGAGCGGGTCAACGGCCGGGAAAATACCTAACTCGGCAATGGAACGTGACAAAACGGTTGTGGCATCCAAGTGCGCAAAGGTGGTGGCCGGCGCCGGGTCGGTCAAGTCATCGGCCGGCACATATACGGCCTGCACCGAGGTAATGGAACCGTTTTTGGTGGAGGTAATGCGCTCTTGCATGGCACCCATATCCGTACCCAAGGTCGGTTGATAACCTACGGCAGACGGGATGCGTCCGAGCAAGGCCGAAACCTCAGATCCGGCTTGGGTGAAACGGAAGATGTTGTCCACAAAGAACAACACGTCTTGGTGTTCCACATCGCGGAAATATTCGGCTTGAGTCAAACCGGACAAAGCCACACGGGCACGCGCCCCGGGAGGTTCGTTCATCTGACCGTATACCAACACGGTTTTAGATTTATCACCTTTCAAATCAATAACGCCGGAATCAATCATTTCATGATAAAGGTCGTTACCTTCACGGGTTCTTTCTCCCACACCGGCAAACACGGAATAACCGCCGTGGCCGATACCAATGTTGGTGATGAGCTCTTGAATCAGCACGGTTTTACCCACGCCGGCACCACCGAACAAACCAATCTTACCGCCTTTGGCATAGGGCTCAAGCAAGTCAATAACCTTAATACCGGTGGTCAAGACTTCCGTTTCGGTTGATTGCTCAACAAAAGACGGTGCCTCACGGTGAATCGGGAAATAAGTTTTGCTCTTGATTGCGCCGCGGCCATCTACCGGTTCGCCAATCACGTTGATAATGCGGCCCAACAATTCGGGTCCGACCGGAACTTCAATCGGGCGGCCGGTGTTTGTCACTTCCATGCCTCTGACCAAACCATCGGTCGTGTCCATGGCAATGCAGCGAACAACATCTTCGCCGATGTGTTGTTCAACTTCCAAAACCAATTTGTGACCATGGTTGTCACACTCCAACGCGGTCAAAATCGGCGGAAGTTCTTTGTCATTTGCAAATTTGACATCGACTACCGCACCGGTTACTTGTGAAATGTGTCCGATTGAGACGGCTTTTGTTTTTTTGGCTTCCGTTTTGGCAGCCGTCTCTTTTTTCTCGGCTGTTTTTTTCACGGGAGCTTTTTCTTTTGCGGTAGAAGTTTTTTTCTTCTCTGTCATTTAACTCTCCTATTGCTCTTAAAGTGCCTCAGCACCGGATATAATTTCCGTCAGCTCGGTGGTAATGGCCGATTGACGAATGCGGTTATATCTGATTGTCAACTTATTAATCATGTCAGATGCGTTTCTGGTTGCGTTGTCCATTGAGGTCATTCGCGCACCTTGTTCCGATGCCTGCGAGTGGACAATGGCATTGAAGACAACACTGCGGAATATCTGCGGAAGCAGGCCTTCCAAAAGTGTCATACGGTCTGGTTCATAGTCATAAAAAGCATCATTGACCAAATTGGTCGGCTGATGAAGTTTGTTATAGGCAAAATCTTCAATCTTCAGCGGCAAAATTTGTTCATTGACAACCTCGCGGCTGATGGCCGATTTGAAACGGCTGACCACAACCTCGCAGATGTCTATTTTTTTCTGCTCAAAGGCTTTAGATATATCATGGCTGATATCTGAGGCCTCATCATATTTTGCACCTTTGGCCGCAATGCCCTCTTTGGTTTGGACAATCAAATTACCGTAACGGCTTTTCAATATATCGCGCCCTTTTTTGCCGACGCAATAAACCGAAACGTTTTTGCCTTGTGCTTTCAGCTCCTCAATCCGGTGAGCCGCCTCTTTGGCAACACCGGCATTGAAACTTCCGCAAAGGCCGCGATCCGAAGTGAAGACAACAAGAAGATAGTTGTTTGCCTGCGGGTTCGGGCGCATTAAATCCGGCCAAATCAGGGCCGCGGCAGAGCTTTCTTCTTGTTGTTTCAGTTCAAAAATCAATCGATTGGCGCAAGACAAAAGATTATGATTATAAAATTCTGACTTACCGATGAGCTCTTGAGACCGACGCAGGCGCGCAGCAGCAACCATCTTCATCGCCGAAGTGATTTTGCTCGTCGATTTGACGGTGCTGATGCGAGTTCTTAACTCTTTTAATCCTGCCATATTTTAACCTCAAGCTGCTTCTTCAATCTTTTTAAATTCCGCCAAGAAATTATCATAGAACGCGGTTAATTTCTTATCCAGTTCATCGGAGATAACTTTCTTTTCGGCAATCTCTTGCAAATATTGCGGATAGTTTGCTTTCAAAGCCTTCAGGGCTGATTGCTCAAACTCGCTGATTTCTTTGAGCTCCAACTTATCCAAATATCCTCTCACGCCGGCAAAAATGGAGACAACCTGATCTTCAACCGGCATCGGGTGATATTGAGGTTGCTTCAACAGCTCGGTCAAGCGTGCACCTCTTGCCAGCAAGTTTTTGGTTGCAGCATCCAAGTCGGAGGCAAATTGGGCAAAAGATGCCATTTCGCGATATTGTGCCAGTTCGAGCTTGATCTTGCCGGCAACTTGTTTCATGGCCTTGATTTGCGCCGCAGAACCCACACGGCTTACCGAGATACCGACGTTGACGGCCGGACGAATGCCTTGGTAGAACAAGCCTGTTTCCAAAAAGATTTGTCCGTCGGTAATGGAAATTACATTGGTCGGAATGTATGCCGATACGTCGCCGGCCTGAGTTTCAATTACCGGAAGCGCCGTCAGAGAACCGCCGCCAAGTTCATCATTCATCTTGGCTGCACGCTCCAACAAACGAGAGTGCAAATAGAACACATCTCCGGGGTATGCTTCACGCCCTGGCGGACGACGAAGTAACAAAGACATTTGTCTGTATGCCGTGGCTTGCTTGGTTAAGTCATCATAAAAGATGACGGCGTTCATTCCGTTGTCACGGAAAAACTCGCCCATGGCACAACCGGAATAAGGTGCCATAAACTGCATCGGTGCCGGATCAGATGCCGTGGCGGCAACTACAATGGTATAATCCATGGCACCATGGTCGCGCAAAGTTTTGACAACCTGAGCCACGGTCGAACGTTTTTGTCCGATGGCAACATAGATGCAATATAGTTTTTCTTTTTCTGTTTTGGCATTATCATTGATACGTTTTTGATTTATGATTGTATCGACAATAATTGCCGTTTTTCCGGTTTGACGGTCGCCAATAATCAACTCACGTTGACCGCGGCCAATCGGCACCAGAGAATCCACAACTTTCAAACCGGTTTGCATCGGCTCATAAACGCTGCGTCTGGTGATAATACCGGGGGCTTTGACTTCTGACAAACGAAGTTCGTCAGATTTTACCTCGCCCTTACCGTCAATCGGCTCACCCAAGGCATCGACCACACGGCCGAGAAGGCTTTTTCCGACCGGAACGCTTACGATTTTATCGGTGCGTCTTACCGTGTCGCCTTCTTTGATGCTTTGGTCGGAACCGAAGATAACGATACCGACATTATCTTCTTCCAGATTTAACGCCATGCCTTTGATGCCGCCGTCGAACTCGACCAACTCTCCGGCCTGAACCTTGTCCAGACCATAGACACGGGCAATACCGTCACCGACGGATAACACCTTGCCTACTTCGGAGACGTCAATATCCACTTTGGCTCCGGCGATTTTTTCCTTTATAATGGAAGATATTTCGCTTGCGTGCACAGACATTATTGTCCACCTTTCATCATCATTTCTAAACGATTTAATTTTCCCAGAACAGAATCGTCAATCATGGTTGAACCGTATTGTACTCTCAACCCGCCCAAAAGTTCAGGATTGACTTGGTAGTTAACCACAATTTTTTTGCCGAATTTTTGTTCCAGCATTTGTAAAACTTTTTTGCTTTGCGCTTCGCTCAGCTTTTTGGCCGAATCTACCGCAATTTCCGTGATGTTTTGTTTTTGATAATACAGATGAACAAAAGCCTCGAGAATCATTTCAAGTTCAGCAAAGCGATTGTTATCTGCGATAATATCCAAACAATTCAAGCTCTCTTTGGAAAGCTGCAGTTTTTCGGCAACGGCTTTCAAAGCGGCTTTTTTGGATGCAACGTCCCATAACGGATTGGCAAAATATTTTGCAAAATTTTTTTCTTCTTTAACGGTTTTTATCAATGTCAAAACATCGGCATGGACCTTTGCTACCGCCTTCAAATCTTCGGCGGCGCCATACAGAGCTTCGGCATAGACAGAAGCAATTTTACTTTTCGAATCTTTTTTCAATGTTTTTTCACTCTACTCAAATATTCATCCAATGGCTCACATATTATTAGTTAATAGTTTCTAATTTATTAAAATATTTAATTTCCACTTTAAAAACATTCAACTTTTCAACATGTTTTTTACATAAAATTATACGGGTCGATATCTACCTCCACGCGCACGGCCGGCGGAACGTTGACACAACTCAACCACTGATAAATCACGTTTTGAATTTTAATCAGCTTTGTGGTTTTTAGCAACAACCGATAGCGATATTTCCCACGCAATTTATATATCGGTGCCTGAGCCGGCCCCAAAACCGAAATTGAATCGGTTTGCGGGGCTTTTGACCCCAGCTGATTGGCCACGCGTTCGGTTTGTTCCTGATTTTCGCCGCTGACAATTAAAGCGGCTAAGCGCCCGTATGGCGGCAATTTCAACATTCTTCGGGTTTTCTTTTCAAGGGACAAAAACTCCTCTCTGTTTCCGCTCAACAGGGCTTTCAAAACTGCATTTTCCGGATATAAGGTTTGCAGATAGACAATGCCTTTTTTCTCGCCTCGGCCGGCACGACCCGATACCTGCGACAAAAGCTGATAAGTTTGTTCGGTGGCGCGCAAATCACTGCCCATCAAGCCTAAATCGGCATCAACAATGCCAACCAAGGTCAGGCTTGGAAAGTGGTGGCCTTTGGCCAAAATCTGCGTGCCGATTAAAATATCCACCTCGCCGTTTTCCATTTCATGAATCACTTCGGAAACATCGGCCAGGGTTGAGGTGATGTCACTTGATATCACACGAATCCTCGCCTCGGGAAAACGGGCTTTAACTTCTTCGGCCACACGTTCCACCCCGGGGCCGCAAGCCGTCAAACCGGTTTCCGAACCGCATTCGGGACAGCTTGATGGAATGGGAATCGAATAGCCGCAATGGTGACAAACCAGATTTTTGGTATTTTTGTGTTCGGTCAGCCAAGCGGTGCAATGCGGGCATTGAATGCGGTGTCCGCAATCGCGGCAAATGATGAGCGGGGCATAGCCTCGGCGGTTCAAAAACAGCATGGACTGCTCGCCTTTGTCCAAATTTTGCTTCAAGGCTTCAACCAAGCTCGGCGCCAGCCAAGATGTTCCCCACTCACCTTTTTGCGGCTTATCTTTTTTCAAATCGATAATCTCAATTTTCGGCAGTTCGGCGGCGGCATAGCGGCTTCTTAATTTGACCACGTCATATTTGCCTTCATCCACATTATTCAAGGTTTCCAAATCCGGTGTGGCGGTGGCCAAAATAAGCGGAAAGGCTTCCATCTTTGCTCTGACAACCGCCATATCGCGCCCTTGATAATTGACGCCGTCTTCTTGTTTGTAAGAATGGTCGTGGCTTTCATCCACCACAATCAGACCCAAATTTTTATACGGCAAAAACAAAGCTGAGCGCGCACCGACAATCACCTTAGCCCGACCTTCGGCTATCGCAATCCAGTTATCGGTTCTTTCCTTATTGCCCAAGCCTGAATGCCAGCAAGCCGGCTTGACGCCGAATCTTCTTTCAAACCTGCCCAACCACTGGCTGGTCAAAGCAATTTCCGGCACGGTGACCAAAACTTGTTTGCCTTTCTCCAACGCTTCGGCCACGGCCTCAAAATAAACCTCGGTTTTTCCCGAACCGGTGACGCCGTCCAACAATGTTACCGAAAAACCTTCACCGACCTTAGCAACCAATTGTTCTGCTGCGGCTTTTTGCTCCGGTGTTAAATCGACCTTATGAAACGCGCCTTGCGGTTCGGCAAACTCTTTTTTCTTTGCCACCTCGATTGGCTTTAACACGCCGGCATCTATCAGCGTCTTAATCACGCTTTGGCCAACGCCTGCGCCTTTGGCAATCTCCGCCCTCGAATAAGGATAATGTTTGAGCAAGTCTATTACCCGCCAACGCGCATCGGAATTTTTGAGCTTGGCCTCGGCCAAAGTTTTGCCGGACAGCGCATACAGCACATTCATTTTGGGGTCATCAAAGGCGCCTTTGGCACTCAAAACCATTTTGAGGCACAGGCCTAAAAAAGCCATATTATAGGTCGCCACAAAACTGACAAATTTTCTTAAAGCATCAGATAAAGGCGGTAATCTTAAAACTTCGATAATCGGTTTGATTTTGCCCTCGGGAATATCGGCCGACTGACCTAACTTCCAGACCACACCGACCTGTTGTTCCCTGCCCCAAGGCACGCGCACGATTGAGCCCAAAGCCACGTTATCGCTTTCAACCTTATAGTCAAAAACGTCATTAAAAGGCAATGGTAGCAATACGCCGACAATCTCAGACAAAATCTTTTCCTTAATTTATTTGAACTGATAATAGCAATCTGCATTGCTTTATACAAATCTGTTTATATTTTACGCACAAAAAAAATCCGTATTTGATTTGGCTCAAATACGGATTTTGTTTTCTTCTTTTTAGAAAAACGGGCTCAAGAGTTTGATGATGCCATAGACAACCAAAGAGGCAATCACCAGACCTATGCATTGTTGTGTTTCGGTATATTGCGCAATCAGCGGCGTTTGCACCAACACATATTTGCAACCGGCAATGCACCCAATATAACCCAAGCCGCTCAAAAGCGTGCTCAAAAAACTAAAAACTCTGAAAGCCGTGGCTAACAACAAAGCACTGATAAACAACAAGGCATAAAACCACAAATTTTGCAGGCAAAGAATCTCCCAAGCCTGTTTTGCAAAACTAAATACTTCTTCCATAATGATATTATTAAAAATTAATGTTTGGCTTGAAAAATACCCCTTATTGAGGTGTTTTGTCAAATAAAATACATATTTTTTTAAACTATTTGGCTTATTTATGAATTTATGAAACAGGAAATCAGATATAATATTGAGGCCGGTTTGCAACCGATTATTCAAGATTGGCTCAGCTGGCTGACCGATGAGCGCAAATATTCGCCAAACACCCTTGACGGATATGCCCGTGATTTGGCTGATTTCACCGCTTCTTTTGCCAAGCCGCTTTCCCTCAAGCAACTGGAAAAAATGGATGTCCGCGCTTTTCGCAACTATATTGCCGAGGCTTCTGCCCGCGGGCTGGAAAAATCTTCCCTGGCGCGACACATCTCAACGCTGCGCAATTTTTTCAAATTCCTCAACGCCCGCAAAATCATTAAAAACACCGCGATTTCGGTTATTTCAACGCCGCGGCGCAACAAGGTTTTGCCCAAAGCGCTCGATGTCGACCAAACTTTTGATGTGTTGGAAGAAAGCAAAAATTTTGCCACCAACGCTTGGCAAGGGCTTCGCGATGAGGCCGTTTTCACCCTGCTTTACGGGTGCGGCCTGCGTATTTCGGAAGCTCTTAACCTCAACGTCGGAGATATTGACAGCAATGATTTTGTACGCATCCGGGGTAAAGGTAATAAAGAAAGAATCGTGCCCGTGCTACCTCAAGTCAAAGATGCCATTAATGCTTATCTCAAAGAATGCCCCTATCATTTGAAAAACGGCGAACCGCTTTTCCTCGGCGCCAGGGGCGAGCGCCTCTCTCCGCGGATTATCCAACGGCAGTTGCAAAAAATTCGCGCGGGGCTCGGACTCTCTGACAACTTAACTCCTCATGCGCTGCGACATTCTTTTGCAACTCACCTCTTGGCGGAAGGAACCGACCTGCGCTCCATTCAAGAGCTCTTGGGCCATGCTTCCCTCTCGACAACTCAGCGATATACTGACGTTAATATTGAAACCCTCAAAAAAGAATACTCCAAGCTCGAACACGGCGTGCTCGACAAGCTGAAGCCAGCTTGACCGCATCGGTTTATCCGTACCTTGTGTATCGCGATGCTCTTCCATACAGGGGGGCAAGTTTGTGCCTCGCTCACAAAAAATATTTGCTTTTTTGCTTTTATCTCATTACAATCCCTTTTGCAGGTTAGAGATAGCCTGTGGTGTCTGAAAAACATCATTATACCAAAAATCCACCTATGGTGGAGTGCCTGATATAAGCCTATTTATAGGTCGAATAAGGGTGACTGCGTTACTACAGTTTTTCAGCTCCACCGCCTTGAGTTTTGCTCTTGGCGGTTTCGTTTAACAAGCTGGCGGCAGCTTGACCCCGCAAACACAGCGTGTTTGACGGCAAAAGTTGCCCCTTAACAAACAGGAGTTGAAATATGTTAGATAAAAAACAAGCTAAACAAAATTTGAGACAAACCAGATTAAACCTCGCTGAGCAAATCATCGCTCTTCGGCGCGCCAACCATATGCGCGTGGTGGATCTTTCCGCTCAATCCGATGTGCCGTCCATCTATATTGAAAAACTGGAACTGGGCTTGGCCGAACTCAATATCGGCTACCTCAACCAAATTGCCCGAACTTTTCATCAAAAAATTTCCATCGAGCTGGAAAATGTATAATAATTATCAAAAAAAAATACCGGTGCCTTGCACCGGTATTTTTCTAAACTTAAAAAGCTTTCAAGAAATTACTTCAATTTCTTTTCAACGAACTCTTCGTGTTTTCTTGACTTCTTGTCATATTTTTTCAAGGTCAATTTTTCCGGATGAGTTCTCGGATTCTTTTCAGCAAGAAAAAATGTGCCGGTTCCGGCTGTGCTTTCCATTTTAACTTTTACTTTTACTGCTTTTGCCATTTTTTTATACTCTTATCTTTAGGTTTCAAATTAAAACATTTAGCCGCATTATGCACGTTTCAGACAGATTGTCAATAAATTTTTTTATTATACTTGCGAATCTATGATATATTTGGCCACTTCTAGGTCAAAATCTTGCTTTTCGCGGGCTTCTTGCTTGCATTCGGCTTTCTTGGCTTGGTTTATCCATTTTTCCATATCCGGCACCTCTTCTTGACCATAGGTGCAGATATCCGGCGTCACGCCTTTTTTATCCAGCGCTTCTTCACCGGCGGTGTAAAAATAGCCTTGGGTCAGCCCCAAAACCGCACCGTTTGGCAACTCATACAGCTCTTGTTTGCTGCCTTTGCCATAGCTTGCGGTTCCCACCAATTTGCCGCGGCTTTGCGCTTGCATGGCCGAAGCCACCAACTCTGCCGCCGAGGTGGTGTTTTTATCAATCAAAATCACCAGCGGCTTATCTTGGCTCTGGTCTTCTTCATCGGCATGATAATAGGTAAAACCGCCGTCCGGTTTGCTTTCAAGAACCATTATGCCGCCGGATAAAAACATATCCGCCACTTGCAAAGCCTCGGACAACTCACCGCCGACCGAACCGCGCAAATCCAAAATAATGCCGACGCAATTTGGATTTTCGGCCAGCGCTTTTTGCACATTTGCCACCGTGTGCTGATTGAACGCGGCAATTTTGATATATAAAATATTGTCTTGCATGCCGGCTGAAAAACTTTTTATCCCCCCTCTTGCCACCACGGCTTCACTCTGACCTTCGGGATAATATTTGGAAACGCCGTCCAAACTTTGGTTGATGCCGTTTTCCATAATCGTGTCCAAAACCTCAAAGTCGCGCTTTTCCACTTCTTTTGAGGCTTTTTGCGCCGCTTTGACCATGTTTTCGGTCAGCTTGCTCCAAGCACTCACATCTTGCCGGTCTTCCGGTTTGAGCCGGCTTCGAACCACCCGCCCTTTGTAATACAGCGTTACCCTTTTACCGTCATTGGCCACCGACAAATTTTTATCCATCTTGTGCAAGGCCTTCAAACCGTTTATGGCCATTTTTTCAATATCGTCCGGCTGATAATTAAGATACTTGTCTTGCACCAGCTTTAAGCCGGTTTGATAAACCTTTGCATCGGTATATTCTTGCGCTTTGACATTTGTTGACAGCAACACACCAAGCGCAATTATGGCAAAATATTTATTTTTCATTTGGCGTTGGACTTCTTTCTTTTTTGCTTTAACTTATTCTTATCTTTAATCTTCTGCTTGCGTTGTTTTTTAGGCAGCTTTTCTTTCTTTTTCTTGACCTTCTTTTCCGGCTTGTCTTTTTTTAGGGCCTTCTTTTGCGCCATTACCTTTTTATAACCGCCGAAAAGTCTGCCGCCTTTTTCGACATAAGAAACGCCCTCCTCGGGGTCGATATACTTAAATATCAAGCCACCGGTTATCGGGCTGGCTTCCAGCAAGCGTGCCTGCAACTTTTGCCCAAAATGAAAGCTCAGACCATAGCGTTGTCCGCTCAAGCTCATGTTGCCTTCATTCAAGACATACATATCGGTCGGCAGGCTTGACATCGGAATCAGCCCCTCGGCACCAATAGATTCAATCTCGACAAACACACCGGCGGTGGACATGCCGGAAACCTTAACCTCAAAATCTGCCCCTATCATCGGAAGCAAATAATCAGAAACATAGCGCGCCATCATCTCGCGTTCGGCATTGGCGGCTCTTCTCTCGGTGATACATAAATGCTCGCCGGTTTCTTCAAAATTTTTGACACTGGCCGAATCTTCCAATTCGCCGCCTTCCGGCATTTGATAGGCTTTTACCAGCGCGCGGTGCACCAGCAAGTCGGCATATCTTCTAATCGGGGAGGTAAAGTGGGCATAATCGGTCAGCCCCAAACCGAAGTGACCTAAATTATGCGGCGAATATTTGGCTTGGCACTGCAATCTTAAAATCAACTCGCCGACGCCGGCATTATACCCGCCGTCACTGCAGAGCGCCAAAATTTTGTTAAAATGCTCCGGTCTCAAAGCATTTATATCCGGCAGTTTCAAATGCAGATTGTGAAGCAACGGTTCAATATCTTTGAGCTTTTCTTCCAAGGGTTTTTCATGCACGCGATACATGGTCGGCAATTTGCTCTTGCCGAGCGCTTTGGCGGCGCAGACATTGGCGGCAATCATAAACTCTTCTATCATCTTGTTTGCTTCAAGGCTCTCTTCTTTTTCAATGGCCACCACCTCGCCTTTGTCATTAAAGCGAATCTTATATTCATTGCTCTCCAAATTGAGGGCACCGCGTTTTTCTCTGGCCATTTTCAAAGCCAAATAAGCACGATATACCGGCTCTATGGTTTTGACATACACATCTTTGATATTGGCCGATTTTTTGCCCTCAAGCGCATTTTGCACTTCTTTATAGGTCAATCTGGCCGCCGATTTTATCACCGCGCGCTTGAAGTCATATTGCATGATGTTGCCTTGCTTATCAATATCGATAAAGCAAGCAATGGCGGCACGTTCTTCTTTGGGGCGCAAGGAGCATAAGTCATTGCACAAAGCCTCCGGCAACATCGGCACCACTCTGTCCGGCAGATATACCGAATTGCCGCGCTTATAGGCTTCTTTATCCAAAGCGGTGAACGGGCGCACGTAAAAGCTGACATCGGCAATGGCCACAATCAGCAAAAAGCCGTCCGGGGTCGGCATGGCATAAACCGCATCGTCAAAATCTTTGGCATCATCGCCGTCTATCGTCACCAGCGGAATGTCGGTTAAATCTTCGCGCAAGCTCTTATTAAAACTTGGCAGATGGTGGGTTTCTTTTATCACTTCTTTAGGAAACTCGTGCGGAATGTCATATTTCTCGAGCACCAGCAAAGAAGCGGCTTTTTGCAAGGCAAACGGACCGTAAGATTTTATCACGCGTGCTTGCTTAAAACGTCTGCTGCCGCCCAAGGCCACTTTGACAAAGTCGCCTTCCTTAAAATCAGCATCATTTTCCAACAGATAAGACATATAGTCTTTTTTCTCGGCCGGTTTGAGGTAAAACTTGCCGTCTTTTTTTTCAACAATGCCATAGATGATTTCATCGGGAATTTCCGGGTTGCCCAAGCGCATAATAGGCTTTGCCATGTAGCAATCTTTGCGCTTGCTTAAATGCGCCAGGAACTTATCTCCCATGCCCAAAGCCGGCTTGAGGTGCTTGTTTTCTGCCACGTAAATCGGAATATTTAACGGATTATCGCTCGGCTCTGAGGTTGCGGCCATATAATCGCCAAAATCGCTGACGCCGGAAATTTCCAGCACGCAACTTTCCGGCAGGTCTTTATTTTTCTCTTTGCTTTTTCTATTCATACTTATTTATCTCCGCAATTAACGGCGTGTGGTCGGAGGGTCTTAGGCCTCGGCGCGGGTTTTTATCTATGGCCACGCCGGCCAATTTATCGGCCACGCTCGGCGATAACAATAAATAATCTATTCTCAAGCCCGAATCTGATGCAAAGGCATTGCCGGCATAATCCCAATAAGTGTAGCCGACATGGTTGGGATAGAGCATGCGGTAGGCATCATAATAGCCCAGATATAAGATTGATTTCAGACGGCTTATCACTTCCGGTCGGTACAAGGCATTGCCGATGAAGGCTTTTTCGTCATAAACATCAAGCGCGCTCATAATCACGTTAAAATCGCCGCCCAATATTACATTCTCGCCGCTTTCAAGCAACTTTTGCGCATGCTGATACAAGGCATCCATAAAAGCCAATTTATATACAAACTTGCTTTCATCTTGACTATTGTTGTAAGGCGGATTGCCGTTGGGCAGATAAATGGAGGCAACGCGATATTTTTGTCCTTCCGCCTCAATTTCCGCTTCAATATAGCGGGCATGCTCATCGGTAAAATTCGGCAAGCCCTCGGCCGTGACTTTGATTTTGTGACGACTCAAAATGGCCACGCCGTTATAGCTTTTTTCGCCCAACATGACGGCATTATACCCCAGAGCGCTGATTTCCAAAAACGGGAAAGCGGCTTCTTCGCATTTGAGCTCTTGCAACAAAACAATGTCCGGCTGCTCGGCTTTGAGCCAAGTGCTCAAATTTTCCATTCGGGCGTTTATGGAATTGACGTTAAAAGTTGAAATCTTCATATTGTTCCTTTACTTTATTTTGTTTGGCATTGTATATTAAAAATATATTTTAGCAAAGGGAATTTACAATGGATTTAGCAACTTATGCCACCAAGCCCGAAGACAGCCGCGGGCGCTTGTATCCGGATTTTACCAACATCATTCGTTCACCGTTTCAACGCGACCGTGACCGACTCATTCATTCTTCGGCATTCCGCCGTTTGGATGGAAAGACGCAGGTATTTGCCTATCATGAGGGCAAAAACTATCGTACGCGCCTCACCCACAGCATTGAAGTGGCACAA
>CALXPK010000067.1 GCA_944390265.1 uncultured Alphaproteobacteria bacterium
ACAAAGCCATTGCCTTGGCACAAGCGCGTTTAGAAAAAGCCAATGCGCCGAAAAAAAACAAGAAAAAAGCACCGGCCAAGAAAAAAACAGAAAAAAAGGCCGTAACGGAAAAAGCTGCTAAAAAAGAGAAAGCTCCCAAAAAGGAAAAAGCTCCAAAAAAAGAAAAGGCTCCCAAAAAGGAAAAAGCAGCTAAAAAAGAAAAGGCTCCCAAAAAAGAGAAAGCCAAAAAGGCTCCGGCCAAGAAAAAAACAGCTGCTAAAAAAACTTCTAAAAAAGCAGAGAAATAAGAAAATCAAATAATAAATAAAAGCCTCTTTCATAAAGGATAGAGGCTTTTATTTTAGTCTTTATCTTGATAAGGGTTGTTGCCTTTACGCACGGTAATACGAATTGGAATCCCCCCCATATCAAAAGTTTCTCTCAGGTTATTAATCAGATAACGCAAATATGAATCCGGCAAACCTTCCGGATTGCTGGAAAAAATGAAAAATGCCGGCGGTCTGGTCTTGGCTTGCGTGATATAGCGCAACTTAATCCGACGATTATTTTTGCCGAGCGGCGGCGGGTTGTTGTCGGTCACATCGGCAAACCATTTGTTCAAAGGAGATGTCGGAATGCGAATATTCCAACGGTCATAAACCTTGAATACGGCACGCATCAACTTATCCAAGCCTTCGCCTTTGAGGGCTGAAATGGTCACGGTCGGCACACCTTCGGCCTGCGTCAAAGACGTGCGCAATTTATAGTTCAACTGGTCGAGCGCTTCTTTGCGGTTGGCCACGTCCCATTTGTTGATGGCAATCACCAAAGCGCGACCTTCATCCAAAACCTGACGTGCGATGGTTAAATCTTGCTTATCGAGCACGGCATCGGCATCTAAAACCAAAACCACAACTTGTGCTAAGAATGCGGCACGTTTGGTGCTGGCAGCTGACATTTTTTCCAAAGAGTCGGAAACTTTAGATTGCTTGCGCAAACCGGCAGTATCGACCAAATTGATTTTGCGTCCCTGATATTCCCAAGCCGTGGTAATGGCATCGCGCGTCACGCCGGCCTCAGGACCGGTGAGCATACGCTCATCTTGGAGCAGGGCATTAACCAGGGTAGATTTGCCCACATTCGGACGACCGACAATCGCGAGCTGAATGGTGCGTTTTTTCCATGCTTCCTCGCTGATTTCTTCCGTGCCGTTATCCGGGGTAGAGTTCTCTTCGGCTTTTTCGGCGGTCTTGTCTTGAGGATTCAGCTTAACATAATATTCATGCAAAGCATCATACAAATCTTGCATACCCAAGCCATGCTCAGCTGAGAAGGGAATAGGCTGCCCAAAGCCGAGTTTGTAAGCCTCACCGATACTGTCTTCTTGCAACTTGCCTTCACATTTATTGGCCAGCAAAATCACCGGACGATGCATCTGTCGCAAAAGTTGGGCAAAATGCTCATCATAAGGTTGCAAGCCGTCGCGAGAGTCAAAAAGAAACAAGCAAACATCGGCATCTTCAATCGCGCGTTTGGTTTGCTCCCACATCCGCTTTTCAATATTGTCTTCTTTGGAATATTCATAACCGGCGGTATCGATAATGGTCAAATTCATATCGCGCAGTTTGGTCGGGGTTTCTCTGCGGTCACGGGTTACGCCCGGTTTGTCGTGCACAATGGCAACCTTGCGACCGGCCAAGCGGTTAAACAAGGTAGATTTTCCGACATTCGGACGACCGATGATGGCAACTTTCATACTCATTTAATCTATCCTAGTCTATTATTTATAAGCCGCAATCTCGGCATCATTGGTGGTAAACAAGACCATGCCGCGAGCCACCACCGGCGAAACGCTCACCCCGTCAGAGAGGGTGATATAGCCGATAATCTTGCCGTTGTAAGGAGAAATGGCAAAGACATAGCCGTTGGAGCTGGTCACGAGCAGTCTGTTTCCGGCCAAAACCGGACCTTTGGCAAAAATGCCGGAGGTATTTTCTTCATTATTGGTCACCGGCACATTAGTGTTCCAAACAATTTTACCGCTGGCTTTTTCAATCGCCAAGAGGTTGAAGCTGTTGTCCAAAACATAGATATATTTTCCGGCCACCCAAGGCTGGCTGATGCCGCCGATTTCTCTTTCCCAGATTCGGTTTCCGGTTCTAAGGTCAATTGCGGCCAAAATGTTGGAATGTCCGAGGGCAAAGACCACGCTGCCGTCAATAATCGGGTTGGCTTTAATGCCGTTAATGCTGGCCAAAGCATGAGTGCGGCGATAAGAAGTCAGCAAGGTGCTCCAAAGTTCGGAACCGGTGCTGGCTTTGAAGGCCTTGAGTTCGCCGGTTGAAAAAGCGGCAATAACCACATCTTGGAACGGGTCATAAGCCGGGCTGGCACCGCCGACCAAAGTTGTGGCTTCGGTTGCGGTTTTGTTGCGCCAAAGCTCTTTACCGGTTTGGGCATCAAGGGCAATGAGGGTGTTTTCAATGGTTTGAACAAAAACCATATTGTTGGCCACGGTCGGGGCAATGCGAATGGGAGCTTTTTCATCAAAACGCCAAATTTGTTTTCCGGTTTTCATATCAAGGGCAAACACGCTGCCAAAACCGGTAGTGGCATAAATTTTGCGGTTAAACTCAGCCAAGCCGGCGCCTTTCATTGAGATTTCATATTCATCTTCCACCAAAGGCGTGAGCTCTTTTGACCAAATTTCCTCACCGTCATCCAAGCGCAAAGCTCTGACATTGGCCTCGGCATCAATGGTGAAAACCACTTTGTAGGCTACCACCGGTGCGGCCAAGAGATAATCTCTTTTAGAGCTGCCGGTTCCGACCGAGGCATCCCAAACTTTTTTCAAACTTTGCGAGGCTTGCAGATGTTCCATGCGGTGGAGAGAGTTTCCGCCGGTTTGTTTCCAAGAGTTGTTGACATAAGGCTGCGGCAGTGTAATTTTCAATGTTCCGGGCTCAAAATCGGGAGCCAACATTTTAGATTCTTGCAAAACGGCCACGCGCTCGCCGTCGAGTTTGAGTTTTTCTTTGCCGAACATACCGCAGGCAGACAACAAAATGGCCAAACCGCAGACGGTTGCTTTTTTATAATCAAAATATTTCATAACCGCATCCTTATTAAAAAAAATTATTTCTGAGCCAAAACATTCATCATATCTTGTGCGCGAGCCTTAAGCGTATCGGCGGCATTGGGGCTGGAGCTTATTTCCTGATAGAGTTTTTGCGCTTCGGCAAAGTTTTTTTCGCGCACGGCGAGCATGGCCAAAAGTTCTTTTGCGGTGTTTTGCCAAGCATTTGGTTCGGCACTCAGCGGCAATAACAAATTTTTGATTTCATCGGCCGGAGCGCTCGGAAGTTGAAAAGAAGCGAGCTTCAAAACGGCAACATCGCGCATTTGCGGATTAAAATCGTCATTGCGGACAATTTCCTGCAAAAGTTCGATGGCTTTTTGCGTTTGATTTTGTTCTGCCGCCATATTAACGAGTTGCATTTGAGCAATATCGGCATAAATTCCGCGTTTGGAGTTTTTCAAAGAAGTCAGCACTTCTTCGGCTTCGGCAAAGCGTCCCTGATTTTGCAAATTGAGGGCATAAGCAAACGTGTCGGACATTTCCTGATTGCGGCTGTCTTGCCAAGCCTTGAACGATTCGAAACTAACGGCGGCAAACACGGCAACCACCACAAAAGCAATGATGAACAAACCGTATTTATCCCAGATTTTTTTGATTTTTTCGTTTTTTAATTCTTCATCAATCTCGCGGATAAAAGCATCTTCAAAGTCATTATGCTGTTCCGGCGTTTTTTTCTTAATCATCTAACATCTCCCAATAAGAAAAACTCTTTTAATAATGTATAATAGATTTGAAATTTTAAGCAAAGCAAATTTTTACAAAAAAGCCAAAAATGTGTGTATTTGTAAAGATTCTGGCATTAATCGGAACAAATAATCTGCTCAATCAGAAAATTTTTAATCCATTTCAAATCGGCAATCGGGAGTTTTTTGCCGAAGATAATATTTTTTTCGGCAGAAGTAATGGTCACAAAATATCTTTCGGTGGCCGGATTGAAAGAGACATACACGCCGTTAATATCTTTTTTGAAAATCTCGTCATGTTTGGTGGAGAAGAGAAAATATTTGTGCGTATGCACGATTTTATCTTTTTTCAAAACCAATTTTTCTTTTCTGAACAAAACAAAAACTGAGGCCACGATTCCCAAAGAGCAAATGCCGTAAAAAGCAATGAGAAAGTTTTGCGAAAAACCTTGGGTATTGAGGCTGACGATAAACATGGTCAAAGCGAGCATAAACAAACACAAAATGCCGAGAATATTATATCCGTCCCACAAAACTTTTCTGAGCTTGATGATGATTTTGTTGGGTGTTTCTTTAAGAACAATGCGGGAAGAATGCTTGGCCTTGGGGTCAAATTTGCCGCGCAAATTCCAAATATCAGCCATCTCGCGCAAAGATTTGTCCAAATCGGGCACATTGCGTTGCAAGATTCCTTCATCGGTATAAAGGAGCGTGGGCAGGTTGAGCTTTTTGGCATAATCAACCCAAATTTGCCGAATATTTTTTTCGGAAGTAGAAATATATAAGGGCACCGCTCTGTCGCTGGATTTATGGTGCAATTCCACAATATAGCGGTTTTGGGTCATAAAGCCGCATTGAACAAACTCGATTCTGAGCATCACGCCCAAAAAGTCGCTGATTTTGTTTTTGTAAGTAACTTTTTTGCCAAAGGAGCTGCGTTTGACCATGGTAATGTTTTTGCCGTCAAAAAAGATTTTTTTATAACGCAGGTTGGACAAGATTAAAGAGGTGATGATTCCCAAGCCGAGAATGATGATAATGCAGTCAAAAACCACCGGCGACATGAAGGAATGATAAATACCGTTAGGGTCGGCTTCGGACAGTTTATCAAAGAGTTGAGACTGCGAGTTCAAGCCGTTGGTGAGTTCAAAGATGCCGAGCAAGACCAAAATCAAGCCCAAAAAGAGCCCCGGCAGCAAAATGCGCAAGTTCAGCCGGTCGGATTCTTTGGTCGGCGCGTCATCAATATTCAGCTTAAAATTATAGCTATAATGAGAGGGAATGTTTCGCTTCATATTTTATCCTTAATGCAAGGTCCAAACTTCAAAGACAAAATAAGTGTATAATATTTTTTTTAAATTAGCATCATCTTTTTCAGAAGAAATTATTTTTTTTATTCTGGTTGTTGAGATTCAAAATATATTAACATTCTTGCGATAAACTTCCCACAATTGTAAACGTTAACGGCAAAAAAAAATTAAGGTTTCATATTATGGGAAATATCAGCATATTCAATCACACGGCATACATTGTTGTCACCTATTTATCTTTGTTTTTGTTGTTTTTTGCCAGCATTTATAGCTCTGTCGGCAACAAACAAAGCAAGGGCATTTGGTTTTTATTTTGGGGCTTGGCAATAGATTTTGTTTCTTTATATGTCTCATTGCATTCCTCCGAAGTTTATGCTCGCGGCGGCTCGGTTGAAATTTGGGTTTTGGCCGAAATGTCTTTGTGCCTTGTTTCCATGCTGCTTCTGGCCACGGCCTCATCGCACATTTTGGAAAGCAACCTTCCCGATATGCCGATAATTTCCGTTTTTGGAATTTTAGGTTTGGGCAGCATCATCTTCTTTCTTTATATTTTCCCCAACAACGAGATGATTGCGCAAATGCGCTATATTTTCCCGCTGGCGGGTTTTGCTTATTTGTCCATCGGTTTTTGGGCGCAATTCAACAAAAAAAGGAGCAGTGGTTTCATTTTTGCCGGCATTGTCACCACAATGGTCACCGTCACCATCGGGTTGAAAATGTTGGGCATATATTATCTGATTTATCAGGCCTGGTATATTCCGAGCATGACCTATATTCTGCTGAGCATGGCTCTGATTATGATGAAGGTAGATTTTTTTGCCAAAAAATATGATGAAAGCTGTGCCGAAGTGGCAAAAAACTCGTCACGCATTGAAGAAATCATCAAATATTCGCCGTTCCCGATTATCATTTCTCGCTTAAGTGACGACCGCATCATCTTGGCCAACAGCAATGCTATCAAACTTTTTGGTATTGCCCCGAACGAGCTGGAAAGATATCATTTCAAAGACTTTTTTGCCGATTCGGAAAACCGTCGGGTTTTAAACGAGCGTCTGGAAAAAGAGCGCGTTGTGCAAGATTTTGAAATGTTGGTCAAAACCCCGACCGGCAACACGCCGTTCTGGTTGCTGGCCTCGGCCAACATCATTGATTATAACTACGATGTGGCCTTGTATACGGCTTTTCAGGATATTACCTCGCGCAAAAATCGGGAAGTTTTGTTGAAAAACCAAGCCACGCGCGACCCGCTGACTTCTTTATACAATCGTCGATATTTTGAAGAAGAAGTGTTCAAACGCATTGTCGAGGCCAAAGCCACTGGTGAGCCTTTCAGCATTTTGATGATAGATGCCGACCATTTCAAAAAAGTGAACGATACTTATGGCCACAAAACCGGTGATAAGGTCTTGATTGAATTGGCCTCAACTTGTGAACGCGCTTTACGCGATGTGGATATTGTCGCCCGTTACGGCGGCGAAGAATTTGTGGTCTATTTGGCCGGTGTCAATGCCCGCAAAGGCAAAATCGTGGCCGACCGCTTAAGAGAGAGTATATCCGAAATTGTGGTTCATTCCGATGAGGGCGATGAAGTGCGTTTCACGGTCAGTATCGGCGTTTCTTCTTATGAAATTTCCGATAATATTGATACATTGATAAAAACCGCCGATGAAGCATTGTACAAAGCCAAAGAAAACGGCCGCAACCGTGTGGAAATTTTTGATAAAGACGATTGGGAGGCATTTGATAATAAAGAAACGCAAGAGCGCATCAAAAATGAGGTCAACAACCGCCACCCGATTTTTGAAAAAGAAGAAAATGCCGAAATTTCTTTGCTCGACGGCATTGAGGCCAATCACATTCAAAGTGAAAATACCAAAATAGAAGAACAAAAAACGGAAGACAGAGTCGATTATCCGATTCTGGGTGTCGATGAAGATGATTTGAAATAGGGGGCAAGCAAATGGAATGTCCTTATCAGGAAAATTGCGGCGGATGCCTCTGGCGCCATCTTCCGATAGCAGAATATCAGCAAAACAAAGTGGCTCAGGTCAAAAAAATTTTGTCCGGGCTGAATATCAAAGAAAATTGTTGGCACGCGCCCTTTTTCTTGGGGGACGGCAAACGTCGCCGCGCTTCAATGACGTTCAAATACAAAAAAGGTCATTTGGAATTTGGCTTCAATCAGAAGCAAAGCAATGAAATTGTCGATATTCAAAACTGTTTGTTGTTGACCGAAAAAATCAATGCCAATCTGGCAAATATGCGTCGTTTGTTGCAAGAATTATGTGCCGTAAAAATTCCGCAACGCAAAAAAAATAAGGTCATCGGCTACCAAAATTTGCAGTTCGGCGATGTTTGGTTGACCGAAGCCGACAATGGTTTGGATGTGGTTTTGGAGTTTGATTCCGACCTAAATTTGGATTATCGCATGATTATCTCCGAGCTGGGACAGCAGTTTGCCGATGTCATTCGCATTTCTCATCGTCGCAAGCCGGAAGATAGGGCTGAAACCGTTTTGGAAAAAGTCAAACCCTATATTGACATTGCCGGCTATCAGGTCTTGATTCCGGCCGGCACGTTTTTGCAGGCAAGCAAGGCCTCCGAAACCGCTATGATAAATTTGGTCAAAGAATATATGGGTGATTCCGAAGGCAAAATCGCCGATTTGTTTTGCGGCGTCGGCACTTTTTCATATCCGTTGTCTTTGAACAAAAACAATCAGATTACGTCAATCGATTCTTCGGCCGATTTACTGGAAGGTTTCAAACAATCGGTCAATGCCAATATGATATCCAATATCAAAATCTTGGCCAAAAACTTGTTCAAATATCCGCTGGATGAAAAAGAAGTATCTGACTTTGATATCATTGTGTTTGACCCGCCGCGTGCCGGTGCTTTGGCTCAGGTCAAAAAGATTGCGGCGGCAGCAAAACAGCCGGAAAAAATCATCGCCGTATCATGCAATCCGCATAGTTTTGCCCAAGATGCCGAAGTTTTGCTCCAAGGCGGGTATAAGCTGACCAAAATTGCCCTGATAGACCAGTTTAGCTATTCTAATCACAGTGAGCTCGTTGCCTTATTTACAAAATAAAACAAGCCTTATATAGTGGCAGATAAGATTTTAATCAAACGGGATAAGCGCAATGCAAAAAATATGTTATGCCTTTTTAATGCTGTTGATGATGGCAGCTTGTACAACTTCTGCGCCAAAGGGCTACAAGCAATGTCCGCTCGTTACCATCAAAAGAGAAGACGCCAGATTGATTCAGATTGTCAATTATCAAGACAATTTTGAAATTGAGTTGGTGGGTTTTGAGGGCTTTTGCTATTATGACACGCGCGTCAATCAGGAAAAAGCCAAAATCACGCCGCTTTTTGTGGTGAGCAAATTAAGAAACACCGATGAAAGCGATGTCCAGTTCAGTTGGTTTACCAACACCATCAAAGGACCTCCGGCATTTTTGGGCAAAAAGACCTATTTTGTTGAAACCACTTTGAAAAAAGGTGAAAAACGCAAAGAGTTCAAAGGCAAGGAAGTGGAAGTCAAAATTCCGGTGGATATGATGTATGAGTTTGAAATTTTTGCCGGATTGGAGCTTTCGCCAAAGGAAAAGAAATACAATCAACGCCTTTTTGATGTCGATTTGGGCTATTATGATGATAACTCGTCTTTAGAGCCGTATCATGTGGATGTCAGAGAATCTCCGGCACAATATTATGAAGACGGCAGCATGGCTGAACCGGAAAATTTAAGAAAATAGTCAACACAGGAGAATTATAGAATGAATAAGTCAACCTTAAGAAATATGGCCAATGCCATTCGTTTTTTGAGCGCCGATGCCATTGAAAAATCACAATCCGGACACCCCGGCATGCCTTTGGGCATGGCCGATGTTGCCACGGTTTTGTTCTCAAAGTTCATCAAGCTCAATCCCAAAACACCGCGCTGGTTTGACCGCGACCGATTCGTCTTGTCGGCAGGCCACGGCTCTATGTTGCTTTATTCTTTGCTATATTTGATGGGCTATCAAGATATAGATATTGAAGACATCAAAAACTTCCGCCAACTGGGCGCCAAAACCGCCGGTCACCCCGAATATGGTCATTTGGCCGGCATTGACATGACCACCGGTCCTTTGGGCCAAGGCATCAGTTCTGCCGTAGGTATGGCCATGGCCGAAAGAGTACTTGCCGCCAAATATGGTGAAGATGTCTGCAACCACTATACCTACGTCATTTGCGGTGACGGTTGCTTGATGGAAGGCATTTCCGAAGAAGCCATCTCACTGGCCGGCCATTGGGGTTTGAATAAGTTGATTGTGTTCTGGGATAACAACAATATCACGATTGACGGCACGGTTGACAAAGCCAATTCCACCGACCAAATCGCTCGTTTCAAAGCTGTGGGCTGGAACACAATAGAGATTAATGGCCAAGATTATGAAGAAATTGAAAAAGCCATTGTAAAAGCGCAAAAATCCGATAAGCCGACCTTGATTGCCTGCAAAACCAAAATCGGTTTCGGCGCGCCGACCAAAGCCGGCACCAGCAAGTGCCACGGGTCACCGCTCGGTGCGGAGGAAGTTGCCGCCATGCGTCAGGCTTTAGATTGGCCTTATGCCCCGTTTGAAATTCCGGCAGATGTATTGTCAGCTTGGAGAGAATGCGGCAAAGCGCATGAAAAAGAATATGCCGCATGGGAGCAAAGAGCCAAAGGAAAAGGTAAAGCCTTTTTAGATGTGATTGCAGGTAAGTTGCCTTTAAATTGGGATAAAGATTTGTTGACCATGGTGCAAAAGGCGATTGATGAAAAGACCAAAGTGGCCACCCGCAAAGCCAGTCAAATGTGCTTGGAACAAATTGTGCCGAACATTCCGCAAATCATCGGCGGTTCAGCCGATTTGGCTGCCTCAAATCTGACCTTAGTCAACGGGATGAAAACCATCACCAAGGAAGATTATAACGGCAACAATCTGATGTATGGCATCAGAGAACACGCCATGGGCGCCATTATGAACGGTTTGTCCTTGCACGGCGGCGTCATTCCTTATGGCGGAACTTTCTTTGTCTTTTCGGATTACATGCGCCCCTCTATGCGCTTGGCAGCTTTGATGGGAATTAGGGTGATTTATGTCTTGACCCATGATTCAATCGGCGTCGGAGAAGACGGCCCGACCCATCAGCCGGTGGAGCATTTGGCTTCATATCGAGCCATGCCGAATATTTATACTTTCCGTCCTTGCGATGTGGTTGAAACCGCCGAGGCTTGGAAAATTGCGCTGGAAAGCGAGCACACACCGAGCATTTTGGCTTTGACCAGACAAGGCCTGCCGATGATAAGAACTTCGGTTAAAGAAAATCTGACGGCCAAAGGCGGCTACATCATTTCTGACGTGACGGAAGGAAAGGCCAGAAAAGCCACGATTATCGCCACCGGTTCGGAAGTCTCCTTAGCGGTAGAGGCTCAGCAAAAACTGAGAGAAGAAGGCATTGAAGTGGCCGTTGTGTCCATGCCTTGTTGTGAGCTGTTTGATGCCCAAAGCCAAGAATATAAGGTCAAAGTTTTGGGTCAAGCCCCGCGTGTAGCCGTAGAAGCTGCCGCCAAATATGGCTGGGAGCGTTATGTTGGAATCGAGGGCAAGATAATCGGCATGGACGGCTTTGGCGCCTCGGGTCCGGCCGGAGAATTATATCAACATTTCGGCATAACCGTAGATGCTGTGATAAAGGCTGTTAAGTCTTTGTAAGAAAAAAATAAAAAAAATTCCAAGGGTCTGAGCATTCAGACCCTTTACTTTTCAAACCGTGAAAAAAGATTGACAAACTTTGCCCAAGTGGTAAGTTCAATGCCATAATAAATCTTATTAATCTTTTAAATTTTTATAATTATGAGTACAACAGAATACATTCGTTATGCTTCCCAAGCTGTTGCAAAAGCTGCCGAAGCAGGTTTTTGTTTGAAAAATGAAGATTTTTGTCCGTGTCGGATTTATCCGAAAGATGGCAGAAATATGGGGTATGTGGCCTTGGCGGCAGAAGTTGAAAAAGATGGAGAATCTTGCTATTTGTATGTCAAAGCCTATTCCGGAAACACCCCGCGCATTGCCATTCTTGTTCCCAAAGAAGGAACAAAAATCCAAAAATTTGGAATAGGACATGATTGGAAAGCCATGGGCAAGACCGTTTGGTCTTACAAAAAAATGGAAAATGGCGATTATGAAATTGTCTCGGAAGATGAGTTATTAGAACGTCGTCGTCGAGCAGCAGAAAAACGTTGAAAATGTATTTATCTGTTAGCAGAACTGCCAAAAAGCAACTGCACACAGTCTGGAAAAAAACAAAGCCGTCCGCGAAAAAAATAAATTCCGCGCACGGCTTTTTTGCTATCTGAAGCTGACAATTAAAACGGCCAAAGTAGCCAGAACATTCACCAGAACAACTTTGAACCACCATTCTTTATAAAATTCAATTTTTTGAGCTTTCATTTTGTAATATTTCTCTGCCTGAGACCGAGACATTTTTTCCAAATCCAAAGAAGAAATAGATTTTGGACCATGTTGTTTCATCTTAACCAACAACAGCCCCAATCCGGCCAGACAAAGACAAGCACAGCTTATGCCGGCAAAGACAATGCTTTCACGCTTAAAAACGAGCATGACGACGGCATAAAATACAAAAACAATCAAAGCATAAGTAAAAAATTGAAAATTTTTTCTCACGATTTTCGGAGCCAAATAAACCGTAAGCCCCATCAGCAGGATTAATCCCGCATAAAAACTCATTTCCATAACAAAAAATAATTAAATTAATAAATAAGAAAAACAGGGAGTATCATATACATAAAAATAAAAATTGCAATTTTTATTTTTATAAAAAAAGAGGGCATTGAAAGAAAGGTGTTTCAACCATTGACTGCAATCTGATTAAAACGCCGAACTTCAATGCCCAAAGGGGAGGGAATGTAAATTAATCATACCACAAAAAAGGCCAAATTTTCATGACAGTTTTATGAAAAAGAACAAACGGCATAATTTTCTTGCAAAAGCCAGGGAAGGATATATATTTACGAGCAGTAATAAATCAAAACATCAAAAGGAGTTAAAATATGCCTTTAGTTACAATGCGTCAAATTCTTGACCATGCCGCTGAGAACAACTATGGTGTTCCGGCTTTCAATATTAACGATATGGAACAAATCATTGCGGTTTTGCAAGCCGCCAAAAAAGTCAATGCTCCGGTCATTTTGCAAACCTCAACCGGTGCCCGCAAATTTGCCGGCGACCCGATGATTCGTCACATGGTTCAAGCCGGAATTGAAATGTTTCCGGAATTGCCGATTTGCATTCACCAAGACCATGGTTCATCGGTTGATATTTGCCAATCAGCCATTGTAAACGGCTATTCTTCAGTGATGATGGATGGTTCTTTGGAAGCAGACGGCAAAACCCCGTCTTCTTTTGAATATAATGTCAAGGTCACCAAAGAAGTTGTTGCCAGAGCGCATGCCGTCGGTGCATCTGTTGAAGGTGAGTTGGGCGTTATCGGTTCTTTGGAAACCGGTAAAGGAGATAAAGAAGATGGTCACGGTGCCGAAGGCGTCATTGATAGAAAACGCCTTGTAACCGATCCTGATGAAGCCGCTCGTTTTGTGGCAGAAACCAAGTTGGATGCCTTGGCCGTTGCGGTTGGAACATCTCACGGTGCATATAAATTCACCCGCAAACCCGATGGCGAAATTTTGGCCATTGACGTGATTGAAAAGATTCACAAAAAATTGCCGAACACCCATATGGTGATGCATGGTTCTTCTTCCGTTCCGCAAGAACTGCAAGATTTGATTAATGCTTATGGCGGTGCCATTCCGCAAACTTACGGTGTTCCGGTAGAAGAAATTGTCAGAGGCATTAAATCCGGCGTGCGCAAAGTCAATGTTGATACTGACTGCCGCATGGCCATCACCGGTGCGATTCGCAAATTGTTTGCCGAAAATCCGAAAGAATTTGACCCGCGCAAATACTTGAAACCCGCCATTGAAGAAATGCAAAAAGTATGCGAGTCTCGCTACATTGCCTTTGGTGCGGCCGGTCATGCCGACCAGATTAAGCCGATTCCGATGTCGGAAATGGCCAAACGTTATGCCGCCGGCGAATTATAATTCAAACATTTGCCAAAAGAAAAAAAGCTCTCCGCGTGAGAGCTTTTTTTTATGATTGATTAACCAAAATCTAATCATCTGGATATATACTGATACCAAACAAGAACCAACACAGGAGTATAAATATGGTCAAAATTGCCCCCAGCATTTTATCTGCCGATTTTGCCAATTTGGGCAAAGAAATCAAAGCCTTGGATCAAGCCGGCGCCGATCTGATTCACATAGATGTGATGGACGGCAATTTTGTGCCGAATTTGACCTTTGGTGCCGGTGTGGTCAAAGCCTTGCGCAGCTATACCAAACTTCCGTTTGATGTACATTTAATGGTCAAAAACCCCGATATTTTGATTCCGATGTTTGTTGAGGCCGGAGCCGATATCATAACCGTGCATGCCGAGGCCTGCAAACATCTGGATAAAACCTTGTCCACCATTCATGAATATGGCTTGAGAGCCGGCGTTTCGCTCAATCCGTCCACGGATGAAAGCTGTTTGAAATATGTTTTGGAAAAACTTGACTTGGTTTTGATAATGAGCGTCAATCCCGGTTTTGGCGGACAAAGTTTTATCGAAAGTCAGTTGCAAAAAATTGCCGCGGTCAAAGCCTTGTGCGCCGGATATGACATTCACGTTGAGGTTGACGGCGGCATCAATCCGATGACGGCGGCAAAATGTGTGGCCGCCGGAGCCGATATTTTGGTGGCGGGAACGGCGGTTTTTGCCGGAGGAGAATATCAAAAAAATATCAACAACTTAAGGTAATATTAAGACAATATTTCTAAAATACCAAGATATAACAAAAGAATTTGGAGTAGTTTGATGAAACATAAGATAATGCTGGTTGAAGACGAAGAGGCCTTGGCCTTGTTGTTAAAATATAACCTTGAGAAAGAAGGTTATGAGGTATTATGGGAAGCCAGAGGCGGCAAAGCCGTGGCCGAAATTGAAAAAAACATGCCATCGGTTGTCATCTTAGATTGGATGTTGCCGGAAATATCCGGTGTGGAAATCTGCAAAATGATAAGAAACAAACCGGATATAAAAACCATCCCGATAATCATGCTCACGGCCAAAGGCGAGGAAGAAGACAAAATCAAAGGTTTGTCGGCCGGTGCCGATGACTATGTGACAAAACCCTTTTCCATTCCGGAGCTGATGGCACGCGTCAAAACGCAGTTGCGCCGTGCGCCGGAACCGGTGGATGAAAAAGAACTGGTCTTTGAAGACATTGTCATGGATTTAACCGCCAAAAAGGTCTATCGCAACGGCAATTATGTCCATCTGGGGCCGACCGAGTTTAGATTGTTGCGTATGTTGATGGAAACGCCGGGCAAAGTTTTTTCTCGCGAATATTTGTTAAAAAATGTTTGGGGTGACAATATTTATGTGGAATCACGCACGGTAGATGTGCATATCCGACGTTTGCGCAAAGCCTTAAATGAATATGGTCAAGACTACATTCGCACGGTCAGAGCTACCGGCTATGCCATAGATAAAAATCCGGCCTCGGAAACCGAAGAATAAGCAAAAAGGCATCATGAAAGATGCCTTTTTTATTGAGGTCAAGCATATTCCTCTTGCTAAAAAGCACAAATCAAGGCATTATCAAAAGCATTATAATTTTATGTAACGGAAAAATGAAATGTCATTGAAGTTTGAAATTTTAAAACGCCACGGCAAAACCCGTTTAGGCAAATTATACACCAAGCATGGTGTGGTCAACACGCCGGCCTTTATGCCGGTGGGAACCTGTGCCACGGTCAAAGCCATGATGCCGGAGTCTGTTGCCGCGACCGGTGCGGAAATTTTGCTCGGCAATACCTATCACCTGATGTTGCGTCCCGGAGCCGATTTGGTTGAAAAAATGGGCGGCCTGCACAAGTTTATGAACTGGCCGAAACCCATTTTGACCGATTCCGGCGGTTTTCAGGTCATGAGCTTGTCCGGTTTGAGAAAGCTCACCGAAGAAGGCGTGGCTTTCAGCTCCCATGTTGATGGCAAAAAATATTTTTTGAGTCCGGAAGAATCAATCAAAATTCAGCACAAGCTCGATTCCAACATCACCATGTGCATGGACGAATGCGTCAAATTGCCGGCACCTCACGATAAGGTAAAAAAATCGGTTGAAATGTCCATGCGCTGGGCCAAACGCAGCAAAGATGCTTTTGTTGACAGAGACGGTTACGGCATTTTCGGCATCCAGCAAGGCGGCGATTATCAAGACCTGCGCGCTTATTCGGCCGAAAAACTAAAAGAAATCGGCTTTGATGGTTATGCCATCGGTGGTTTGGCCGTGGGTGAAGGGCAAGAAACCATGTTTCAGGTTTTGGACTATGCCCCCGGTATGTTGCCCGATGACAAACCGCGCTATCTGATGGGTGTCGGTCGTCCGGATGATATTGTCGGCGCGGTTATCCGCGGGGTAGATATGTTTGATTGCGTGATGCCGACCCGTTCGGGCCGAACCTCGCAGGCCTTCACTCGCTTTGGCACGATTAATATTCGCAACGCCCGCCATAAAGAAGACCCGCGCCCGCTGGAAGAAGGTTGCGATTGTCCGTTGTGCACGCACTATACCAGAGCCTATATTCATCACTTGCAAAAATGCAACGAGGTTTTGGCCGTGATGCTTTTGACCTGGCACAATATTCGCTATTATCAACGCCTGATGCAGGGCATTAGAAAATCTTTGGCCGAAGACAAATTTGAAGAGTTTGTTCAACAATTTTATGCCGACCAAGCCCGCGGAGACATAGAGCCTTTATAGGAGAAAAAGATGGATAAAGAGATAAAAGAGGTGGTAGATAGTTTTGCCGAAGAAAATGCCAAAACGGGGTTGCGCGTTTTTGTGGCCGGCGGCTCGCGTGCCGGACACGATGAAATGTATGTAGAAGCGGCATATGATTTGGGGCGGCAAATTGCCCGCATGGAGTTTAAGTTGGATTTCGGCTTGTCGAGCAACGGCATTATGGGCGCCGTGGCCAAAGGTGTGTTAGATGGCTGGAAACACAACCAAGACAAAACCACGGCCATTCAGGGCATCACCACCAAAGAATATTATAGTCTTTATCAAAGCGATGAAATCATCTCTCAGATTGAGGATGTGATTGTGGCTCAAACCTTGGAAGAGAGAAAGAAAAAACTCTTAAACGCCGACTTTGTGGTTTTTGCCCCCGGCGGGGTTGGCACTTTGGATGAGTTGGCTTATGATTGCGTGGCCATGCAAGATGGATTGTTGCCGGTCAAACCGTTTATTTTGTACAATGTCAACGGCTTCTTTCATCATTTGGTAGAATATTTGAAGTTTATTGCCGCGGAAGGTTTTGCCGACCCGATTCCCTTTATTGTGGTGGACAACAGCAATGAGCTGAGCATAGTTTTCCGCTTGCTGAAATTGCGCTATCAAAAAACCGACAGCACCAAAGAGGCTTATGCTCAGGCGCGTCAACTGATATATGAACTGCCCTATTTTGTGAAGAAAAAAACCGACAGTTCGGTTCATGTGGAAGACATAGACAAGCAAATGCAACAAATTGACACGCAGGGCAGTTATGAAAACGGAACCGATTTGGCCAACGAGATAGAACAGGCTTATTTGGAAAAAGAAATTGAGCGCATGTATGACCGCTTGGCCAAAACCGGCCGAGACACATCCATTGTCAGCGACAAATTGACCAATTTGAAAAAACGCAAAAAAGCAACCTCGTTAAAAAAATAAAAAATAAAAAAACTCTCGCCATGAGGCGGGAGTTTTTTTTGAGATTATCTGTCTCGCAATTCTTTGGCGGTTTCCAAATAGTGGGCAGAAGTTTCGGGCGTTCCCATATAGCCCAAAGAATAGTTGGAGACAATAAACCCAAAGGGGTTTTTGGCCAAATCGTTGCGGTTGCGGAAAGCCAGCTGCCCGTAGCCGATGCGGATAACCGCGCGCCAAATATTGACAATCGGCTCAGGGTTGTTGCGCACATAATCATAAGTCAAAAATTGAGCTTGCCAAACGCCGGCGCTCATAACCTCAATCCATTGGATTTTGACATCGCGGCGCAAAGACAAATTTCTGAACTGATCCATGCTGTATTGAGCTTCTCTTTTGGCAAAATCATCATAAACACCGCGTGTAGAATACCAATAGAGCGTGTCATAGGGTGCCCATTTATCTCTGAGCTCATCAAAATCTTGAGGAATGACATGGCGCAGCATGATGTAGTTATAAATATGCTGTTCGGTAATCAAGTCTGTGGCGGAGATTCGTCTTTCTTGCGGCTCAATCTGGTCCAGTTTGGAAAAATAGTCATTAATATAGAGCAGGCGGGGATAAGAGGAGCGTTGCGGCAGCATCAGATAGATGGTTGAAGCCAGCATCATATTAAAGCTGATGCTCATGCAAGCGACCACCACCAAAATACGCGATGTCCACAAATAGCGGCGTTCGGGCATGGCGTCCACGTGGACACTTTCGGGATAAAGGCCGAGTTTATCGGGGCTTTCCTTTTCTTTATATTTAAAAATGGTGTTAAAAATGTCCAACATCTGAAAAAAATCCGTAAAAAGCGCTAACAATAAAAAAATAATCTCAAACCTTTAATATTTTATATATGAAAGTTGAATAAAAGCAAATAAATACTGTAAATCTAAAAAGAATTAGTATAACTTAAGCACAAAGAGTGTCTGTTTAAGGATGGAAAATGATGAAAAAATTTTTGTTTTTATCTATATTGGGAATAACATTTTTGGCCGGTTGCAGCTTGTTTGAACAAAAAGATTCGTTTGAGCAAAGCGGTTCGGGACAAAGCGTTCCGGCACCGGTAGCCTACAGCGATTGGGACAGAGCCATCCGAGTGGACACCGATTTGCAAAATATGTATGCGGCCACCCCGCGCAAGATTGAAAAGCCGATAGATATGTACATGGCCATGGCCTTGGCGTTAAAATACAACTACACGCGCCGCATTGCCGGCTATGAACAAAGCATGATAGAGGCCGGACAACTCACCTATGACCAAATGCCTGAGGTTTTTGCTTCAGCCGGTTATGTAACAGATGTCACCTCGTCAAAGTCCAACTCCGAATTAAAACAGACCTGGAATATTTTGGATATCGGCAGTGTTTATTATCAAAGCCAAGATGCCGAATATAAAAACAACATTGCCTATGAGCAAAGCCGCAAGGTCATTCACAACATTTTGCAAGAAACCCGCATTTTATATTGGAAGACCCTGACCGCACAAAAGTTGCTCCCGACCGTGGATGATATGATAGAATATATGACCTTAGCGGTTGATGAGATTAATGCGCAAAGCAAAGAGCTGGCCAAATCCGGCCAAAGCCTTTCCATGGATTTAATGGTCCAAAAAAGAAAATATATGGAAGCGGTTAAAACTTTGTCGACAATGAAGCGCGAGTTTGAAAACTCGGAGATTCGCTTGGCCACATTGATGGGCTTGCACCCCTACACGGAATATAAATTGGTGGGGCCTGAATACGGCAATTTTGCTTTGCCGGAAATCAAGAGCAATTTGTCCGAGATGGAGTGGCTGGCTTTGACCAACCGTCCGGAACTGCGTGTCAGAGATTTGGTCACCTCACCCGAAACTTTGAAAATGTATGTCAAAGAATATAAAGCTCCGTCAGAAATTAAATATAAAAACAATCCGTCTTACTACAATCGTTTGATTGCCAAACAGGGACGCGAGGTCGCCATTCATATTTTTGAAGATTTGAAAAATCCCAATCCGGCCGATTTGGAAAATCTGCGTCGTCAAAGAATCACCTCATTGATATTAAATCAGGTCTATGTGGCTTGGGCGCGCTATATGTCGGCGCTGGAAGATTATCAAATCAGCAAAGAACTGGCTGATGTTTCTGAAAACATTGCCGAAGATGTGACCATTGCCGATGGTGCGCAGGCTGAAAAAAGCAAGTTAGAGGCCGCCAAAGCCATAGAGGATGAAACCTCGGCTTATGGGGCTTATGTCGAGTTGCAGGATTCGCTCGGCAACTTGTATGCCACCTTGGGAATGGATGCGATTCCTTATTATATGTTGAATGAAAAACCTTCGCGCATTGCCATGTATTTGCGCCAAACCTTCCGCAAATGGGGCAACGGCGAGTTTGTACCCGACAACCGTCCGTATCTGTTGGACATTCCGGCCAAACGTCCGCCGGTGAATATTTCTTCCGCCGCTTTGGTTCCGGATATCACGGTTGAAACCTGGCAAGATATTGATATCACGATTCCCAAAGAGATTTTGGATAAAATCGACTTCCAGGGCAAAATCACCACCAAAGCCGGCCTGCATGACGATTCGCCTTTGCCGTCTTGGCTGAAATATGATGAAGAAAATATGCGCTTTACCGGCAAGGTTCAACCGGGAGAAAATAAAGAATATAAGATAAAAGTATATCTCTCGGATGAAGAAGGCAATGTGGCATATATCACCTTCAAAATAACCATTGTCGATGTCTATGTGCCCTCCATGCGGGTGATGGGCTTGACCGAAGGTCGAAAAGCCACGGTTTTAAAACGCTGCCTAGGTCCGCAATGCACCGATGAATATATAGAAGAAAGTGTGATAGGCCAAGAGGTTGTGACCGAGCCCAAATAAGCCGACCGATTCTTATAAAAAACTCCCGAAGAAAGTTCGGGAGTTTTTTTTGTGTGAAATACTAAATATGGTATATGGCGAATCCGTAATGTAGAAAATATGGAATCAGAGTCGCCCTCAAAGGTCACAACTTTTGCAATAAATTTTGGCGTATTTTGACACAAATTTTGCCCGAATTGCCGATAAAAAAAGTTATGCAGAATCTTATCTACAAGCCCAAATTTTTTTTATCAAATAAATATAAAGGGATAGAGAGAAAAACACGTTTTGTTAACTTTAAATCGCTTGTTATCAATCTTCAGATAACGCAATATTAAGGGCAGAAAGAGTCGTCGAAAAAAACTCTTCCGCAAATTAAAAATAAAAATGTGGATACTATATTTTGAGATATTTACAATTTATTTACACAATATATGGTATGTAGCATATCGAATGATATAAAAACAATTGAGACGTTAACCAAAACTAAGATAAGAAGGGTTGTTGAATAAAAATGTCAGAGACCGAGTACAAATCCTCTCCGCTAGAGAATGAAAAATCTCCGATTGAGAGCGTTACCAAAAGAGACGGAACATTAGCCCCGTTTGATAACACTAAAATTTTTAATGCCATCAACAAAGCCGGCACCACTACTGGTGAGTTTGGTGAGGAAGAAAGCCATCTGTTAACGGCACAGGTTTTGAAAGTTTTGAAACACAAGTTTGCCGAGTCTCTGCCTTCAATTGAACAAATCCAAGATGTGGTTGAACAAGTTTTGATTTCAGCCAACTATTTTGCCACCGCCAAAGCCTATATTTTGTATCGCGACCAACGCAATCGTATGCGCAGCGACAAAAAGGTGATGGTTGATGTTGAAAGCTCCATCAATGAATATCTGGAAAGATTGGACTGGCGCGTCAATGCCAATGCCAACCAAGGCTATTCAAACGGTGGTTTGATTTTGAACGTTTCCGGTAAAGTAACGGCTAACTACTGGCTGAGCCATGTTTATCCGGCCAATGTCGGCGAAGCTCACCGCAATGGTGATATTCATATTCACGATTTGGATATGTTAGCAGCCTATTGTGCCGGTTGGTCTTTGAAAAACCTGCTTCATGAAGGTTTCAACGGCGTCCCCGGAAAAGCTGAAGCCGGTCCGGCCAAACATTTGTCTGCCGCCATCGGCCAAATGGTCAACTTCATGGGCACCTTGCAAAACGAGTGGGCCGGTGCTCAGGCTTTTTCATCGGTTGATACCTATCTGGCACCCTACATCAGAGCCGACCACTTAACCTATGAACAAGTAGAACAAGCCTTCCAAGAGCTGATTTACAACTTGAACGTTCCGTCACGTTGGGGTTCACAAACACCGTTTACCAACTTCACTTTTGACTGGGTCTGCCCGGATGATTTGAAAGACAAACACCCGATTATTGCCGGTGTTGAGCAAGACTATACATACGGCGATTTGAAGGAAGAAATGCACATGATTAATAAAGCCTACATCAAAGTGATGATGAAAGGCGATATTAAAGGTCGTCCGTTTACCTTCCCGATTCCGACCTACAACATGACCCCCGATTTTCCGTGGGAAGATGAAAACACTGAATTGTTGTTTGAAATGACCGCTAAATATGGCTTGCCTTATTTCCAAAACTTTATCAATTCATCTTTGAAACCGGGACAGATTCGCTCCATGTGCTGCCGTTTGCAACTTGACTTGCGTGAGCTTTTGGCTCGAGGCAACGGCCTGTTTGGTTCTGCCGAACAAACCGGTTCAATCGGTGTAGTTACCTTAAACTGCGCTCGTTTGGGCTATGTTTATAAAGGCAATGAAGCCGGCTTGTTTGCTCGCGTTGACGAGTTGATGAACATTGCCCGCACCTCACTTGAAATCAAACGCAAAGTCATCCAACGCCTGATAGACAATGGCTTGTATCCATATACCAAACGTTATCTGGGTACCTTGCGCAATCACTTCTCAACCATTGGCGTCAACGGTATCAATGAAATGATTTTGAACTACACCGACGGCAAAGAAAACATTGCCACCCCATGGGGACAAGATTTTGCCGAGAAGTTCTTGGATTATATCCGTGCTCAGTTGGTCAAAATTCAAGAAGAAACCGGCCATATGTACAACTTGGAAGCCACGCCGGCAGAGAGTGCAACCTACCGCTTTGCCCGTGAAGACAAAAAACGCTTCCCGAACATCATTCAAGCCGGAACTAAGGAAAATCCATATTACACCAACTCATCACAATTGCCGGTTGGCTTTACGGATGATCCGTTTGAAGCATTGGACTTGCAAGCGCGCTTGCAAACCAAATACACGGGTGGAACCGTTCTTCACCTTTACATGGGACAAAAGCTGTCTTCAGCCAAAGTCTGCCGTGATTTGGTAAGAAAAGTTCTGACCAATTATCGTTTACCATACATTACCATAACTCCGACTTTCTCCGTGTGCCCAAAACACGGATACATCTCCGGAGAACATAAATACTGCCCGATCTGCGATGAGGAGAAATTGGCAGAAAAAAGAAAAGCCGCAGCCTCAAGAAAAGAAGTTGAATAAAGTTAATAATCTTAGAAAATGGAGTATATTAAAATGACTACAA
>CALXPK010000068.1 GCA_944390265.1 uncultured Alphaproteobacteria bacterium
ATTATGAAGCCAAAAAACTTCTTTTTACCGACATTATGCCGCATGGCGGGACGGCCGTTCTTAATGCCGATATCCCCGTTTTTGAAGATTTGAAAGAGGCTTGCCTTGAAGCCGGACACAAAGTTATCAGCTATGGCCATCAGGGTAAAGATATTCAAGTTTTGCAAGAAGAACCTTGCCATAACGGGCAGAATATCAAGATTAATTATTTTGGCAAAATCTGCGATGTTTTTGTGCCGCTGGCCGGCGATTTTCAGGTGATGAACGTGCTTTGCGCTTTGGGCATGGCTTCTGCCCTCACCGGCAAAAAAGAAGAGTTGCTTGCCCTTGTGTCCAATCTTAAAGGCGCCAAAGGCCGTTTGCAATATATCGGCACCACTCCCAAAGGCGGCGCCGTTTATGTGGACTATGCCCATACCCCCGATGCGATTGAAAATATCATTACCTCCATGCGTCCGCACACGCAAAACAAACTCCACATCCTTTTTGGTTGCGGCGGTGACAGAGACAAAACCAAGCGCCCAATTATGGGTAAAATTGCGCAAGATTTGGCCGACTATGTTTATGTGGCTGATGATAATCCGCGCACGGAAAACCCCGAAACCATTCGTCAGGAGATTATGGCCGGCTGCCCTGATGCACTTAACTTGGGCGACAGAGAAAAGGCCATTGCTTTTGCTATGGATAAGCTCGAAAAAGGCGATGTTTTGCTTGTTGCCGGCAAAGGACATGAAACCGGACAATATATCAACGGCAAGGTTTTGCCTTTTAATGATGAAGAAGTGGTCAAAAAATATTTATAAAAAAAAAGCCTCGGCTAAGCTGAGGCTTTATTGTTATAGTCACCGTCATCGTGAATTTTTTCTAACACCTGGTCAATGGAGGCATAATTTTCGGACAAACCGTGACCGGCTTTTCTGTGCCCCTCTTCCGAGGCTGCTTCTCTGAAATAGCTCATCAAAAACAAACGGGTGGAATATGTCAGCCCCAAGGTGTTGGATTTGTGAGCTTCAATCATCTCTATCAAATGATTTTTGGAGATGTGTTCAATTTTGCACACCTCATACAATGCATCCCATTCTTTCAGGCACAAGCGCATACTGGTGCGGCGATTGTTAATCATGATAATTTTGTTCATTAACTTTGTCATAATTTAGGCAACCATGAATATTATGTTATATAAAATTTTTCTTATGTTCCTAATTATACAAACAGATATAAAAAATACAATTAAAAAAAGAAAATTGAGTCAAAAAAAGTGTATAGCCTTAATAAAAGACTACTTTTACTTATTATGTTATGTATTTTTTGTGATTTTGCCTAGATTCAACACATATCATATTATGTATTAGGATTATATTCCTTTTTCAATTTTTCCATTTTTATTTTTTACAAAATTTGGCACAAAAATTGCATATATTGCTTCAGATTAATGTTTTTACTGAGGCTTGTTTAATATGAAAAATATTAAGTGTTTGAAATTAGCAATCTTTTTTAGCTTGTCGGTTTGTTTCTCCGGTTGGGCTACTGCAGCTTTTGCCTCTTCACGCATTAAAGATATTGCCGACTTTGAAGGCGTGCGTGATAACCAATTGGTGGGCTATGGCTTGGTGGTTGGTCTGAACGGTACCGGAGATAATATCAAATCTATTGATTTTGCCAAAGAAAGCATCATTTCTCTCTTGGACCAAATCGGCATCAACGCTCGTGACGGTCAACTTAAATCTAAAAACATTGCCTCGGTTATGGTCACCGCCAATCTGCCGGCTTTTGCCCGCCAAGGCAGCCGTATCGACGTGATTGTCAGCGCCATGGGCGATGCCAAAAACCTCCAAGGCGGCACCTTGATTGCCACCCCTTTGACCGGTGCCGACGGCCAGGTTTATGCCGTGGCTCAGGGTCAAATTGCCGTTAATGCCATTTCAGCTCAAGGGGCTAACCAATCTATATTCAAAGGCGTGCCCACTTCGGGCAAAATTGCCAACGGCGCCATTGTGGAAAATGAAATTCCCTTTGTGCTCGATGATATGACCAATATTCGCATCGCTCTTCGCAACCCCGATTTCACCACCGCGCGCCGCATCAGCGATGCCATCAACGCCAATTTGGGAATCGATACCGCCAAGGCTTTGGATCCCGGAACGGTTGCCGTGGATATTCCCGAAGAATATCAAGGGAAGCTGGTTGACCTGATGACCAGAATCGAACAGCTGCAGGTTCAACCCGACCAAATGGCCAAAGTGGTGATTGATGAAAGCTCGGGAATCGTCGTGATCGGCAAAGATGTCAAAATCAACCGTCTGGCCATTGCTCAGGGCAACCTGACCATCAAAATTACCGAAGCGCCTTTTGTCTCTCAACCGCTGCCTTTCTCTGACGGCGAAACCATTGTCGAAAGCGAAACCTTTATTGACGTGCAGGAAGATACCGACTCAAAGCTGACAGTTTTGAACACCGGTGTGAGCCTTCAAGAATTGGTTGACGGCTTGAATGCTTTGGGTGTCAGCCCGCGCGATTTAATCAGCATTTTGCAGGCCATTAAAGCCAGCGGCGCTTTGCAAGCCGACATTGAGGTGATTTAAGATGACTGATATTTTGACAACATATGCGCAAAACCCGCTTCCGGATATGATTAAGAATCCGGCCTCGGCCAAAGATTTGAAACAAGCCAAAGATTTGGCTCAGGCCAAGGAAACGGCTCAGGACTTTGAAGCATTCTTTATGACCAGAATGATGGAAAGTATGTTTGAAGGCATTTCTACCGACGGCATGTTCGGCGGCGGTCATGCCGAAAAAATCTATCGCTCCATGTTGTTAAACGAATATGGCAAGGTTATGGCCAAAACCGGAAATGTGGGCATTTCCGACAGCATTATGGACACCATTATTCAAATGCAGGAGGCTCAGAGCAGTAATGCTCTTTGATAAAAAGATGGAAAATACAGAACAAATCAAACCTGAAGACATTCGCCAAAAAATTGCCGATTATCGCAATATTATTCACGTCTTTTCCGAATTGTTGCAAAATGAGAATCAGGCTCTTAAGGCTTATGATACCGATATGGTCGGAAAACTCTTTGATAAAAAAGCTCATATCGTCGGGGTTTATCGTGCTCTGGTGGCCTTTTTTATCAAAAACAAAGAAACCTTGAATATTTTGAGCACCGAAGAACGCGCTTCGCTTAAAACCGAGGCCGCCGCTTTGGATGATTTGCTCAAAGAAAATGACCAGTTGCTCAAAACCAGAATGGAAACCAGCCAAACGGTTATGAACTCAATTATTAAAATTGCAAAAGCTGCCAACAACGCCAACGCAACGTCTTACGGAGCTCAGGGAAAATATTCCCCGCTGGATAACAGCAAGAATGCAATTGCCATCAATAGAACATTATAAACAAGGAGGTGCACCATGGCTCTTATCCCCGGATTTAATACCACACTTTCAGGCATGAAGGCTTCTCAGCAACAGCTCAATATTATCAGTAGTAATATTGCCAATGCCGATACCCCCGGATATACCCGAAAAACCGCGGCTCAAAACAGTTTGGTCTTGGCCGGCGTCAGCAGCGGCGTGGCTTTGGGCAATATTCAAAGAGACGTTGATGAAAACCTGCTCAAAAGTTATTTGTCTTCAAACTCCACCAGCGGAAACTATTGCAAACAAAATGACTATCTGACCAAGGTGGAAACTTTGCTCGGCACGCCGACCGGCGATAACTCCATTGCCGCCAATGTCGGAAGTTTGCAATCGGCTTTTGAAACTTTTGCCAATGATGTCACTTCGGCTTCCGGCAAATATACCTTATTAAACAACGCGCAAACCATTGCCTCGCGTTTGAACTCCATCTCTGCCGAAATTCAAAAACTGCGCGGCGATGCCGACCTCAATATCACCGATGCCGTTTCGGAAATCAACGCCGAGCTCAAGACCCTGCATGAGCTTAATGACAAAATCGTGCAATATACGGTCATGAATTATGACGGCGTGGCCACTCTGGAAGACCAACGCGATGAAGCCCTGCGCACCATCAGCGAAAAAATTGATATCAGCTATTTCAAAAGAGAAAACGGCTCTATGGTCATTCAGACCAAAAACGGCGAAACTTTGCTTGATGATGAACCTCATTATCTTTCTCACACCGCCATTTCTCAGGCCGGACCGACAACCTCTTATGCCGGCGGCGAAATCTCGGGCATTTATGTTAACGGAAAAGATATCACCAACAGCATTCAAGACGGTTCTATCAAGGGTTTGATTGAAATTCGCGATGTGACGCTTCCCTCACTGCAATCTCAATTGGACGAGCTGGCCGGCGGTTTGAAAGAGGCTATCAACGCCGCGCATAATATGGGTACATCTTATCCGGCGCCCTCGACCCTGACCGGTACCAGAACCTTTATCAACCCTGACCAACAAAGCATTCAGATTGAAAACGGCGATGTGCGTTTTACCATTTTTGATGCTGACGGCAACCAAGTGGCCACGGCGGCTTTGGGCGGCGATTTAGGCTTTACCGAAGGTACAATTGCCGATATGACTACCACCATTCAAAACTGGATGCAAGCGGCCAACGGCGGAAATTTGCCGCAAGCCTCGGTGCAAATCAACGATGACGGAAATTTGGTCATTAATACCGGTGACAGCAACTATTCTTTTGCCATTATGGATACCATTTCTTCTGCCGCCGGTTCCGAGCAACAAAGCGTGACCATCAATTTTGCCGCCAACGGCACAACCAATTATGATCGTCAATTTAGCGGGTTTTCCAGCTTTTTCGGCATGAACGACTTTTTCACTTCGCAATATCCCGAATCTGTTTATGATTCCAAAGTGGTTTCGGCCAATTTGAACTTGGGGTTGAATGAACAAGTTGTTTTGGGCTTTTCTTCCCCGACTGAGGGAATCAATTTTGCTTCGGTTACCGTCAATCCCGGAGACAGCCTGCAAGATATTGTCAATAAAATCAACAATAATCCCGATTTGAACAAAACCGTCAAAGCCTCGCTTGTTCCTAACGGAGATGGCTATGTTTTCCGCATTGTCAATACCACCGGCGAGCAACTGGAAATCAGCGAAAACCGCCTGAACGGCGATCCGGCTCCGGGGCTTATTTCCAAACTTGGGTTGCAGCCTTCCGATGCTTTGACGGCATCTTCCATTCAGGTGCGCGAAGATATCACCCAAAACCCCAACCTGATTGCCGGCGGCGTGCCTGAGTTTAATGCCGATTCCGGTGAATATCAACTCAATCAGGCTTCCAATGCCACCGCCATCAAGCTGGCAGAAACGTTTTCGGCCACACTTTCTTTCGGTCAGGCCGGAACCATCGGTGCCACCCAGACAACCCTTTCCAACTATGCCTCAACTTTTGTCGGCAGTATTGCTTCGCAGGCCAGCAACTCTAAGAGCAATATGGAATATCAGCAAGAACTTTGCTCTTCCATTGCCACCAAAGAGGCCACCATCAGCGGGGTGGATATTGACCAAGAATTGAGCTACATGATTATGTATCAGCAGTCTTACGCGGCAAATGCCAAGGCTTTTACCGCCAATAAAGAAATTTTGGATATGCTGATGAACATTATTTAGAGGAGATGAACCATGACCAGAGTTCCTACTTATAACAGTTATATGAATATGGTAAATCAGACTTTGAACACCAAGTCTTATGTTGATTTATACAGTTTTCAGGCTCAGACCGGCTTAAAATCTCCCACCTATTCCGGCTATGGCATGAGTGCTTCGGCCATTGTCGGGAGCGAAGCAGCTTTGGGCGTTGTTTCCAACTTTATGGAAAATAACAAAATTATTGAAACCGAAGTCAATGCCATTAATACTTCGCTGTCATCCATCAGCGATTCAATCAGCGATATGAAAACTTTGCTCACCAATTTCAGCGGTATGGACCTCAACTCCATCACACCGGATTATACCGGCGGCGAAATTGTTTTCGGAAGCAATGAAGATGTTTATGTCGGCACCACGCTGACTGTCAACGGACAGACCTATACTTTTACCAATGACGGCGATAATACCGGTAATAATATTGACTTATCCACCCTCACCCCCGGTGAAGACACTTACGGCACCGATGTGATGAATGCCCTCAAAGCCAAATTGCAGGCAAATGATGCGGAAAATTTTGCCGATTTCACTTTCAATGAGGAAAATAATACCTTTTCTTTTCCGCTTTATACCATTGACGGCGAGTCAACCTTGCTTGATGCTTCCGGTGTGACCACGGGTGAGCCGCACACCATGAGCGCCGAACAATCGCAAACCTTGAAAGAGCTTCAATCCATGGCGTTTACTACCATGATGGCTTTGACCGATTGTTTGAACATTTCCGTCAACGGAAAATATCTTTTCGGCGGCGGGGTTTCAACCCAAGCTCCGGTTAATTTTCCTTTTACCACGTTGGACCAATTTCAGGCTTATTATGATGGGCTGAACATTACTTATCCGACCACCGGCAACGCCAACCTTTCCAACTATGAAGTGGGGGCTGCCCAAACCGGCGATTTGGAACTCATTAACAACGGTGGCAACAGCGGCACCATCAAAGCGACCAACGGTTCTTTCCTAAAATTGGCTTTAACCGCCAATCAAGATACCACCGGAGATTTGACCTTCAATAGTGACAAAAACACCATTCAGGCCACGCAATACGGTGCTTTCAAAACGCTCAATCCCGGAGATACTTTGGTGATTAATGATGCCGGAGATACGCATAACGGCTCTTATATCATTAAGTCCATCTCGGCAGACGGCAAAACCATCACCTTTGAAGAATCCACCCCTATTCGGGCTGATGACACCATTGCGGGCGGTGGCGGCGCAACTTTCAGCACCTCTTTTCCGGTGGGTACCGTGATTAATATGAACGGTTTTAGCAACAACATCTCGCCTGAGGTTCAGGTCACGGGCATCAGTGCCGACGGAACCGAGCTTTATGTCACCATGGATCCCAGCCGTTGGCCGGCAACCAATCAGACCATTGCCGCATCCAGCAAATGGAGCTTGGAGAGCCAATCTTATTATCAAGGCGGTGATTTGTCGACCGAAAAAAGAATCAGCGAAAACCAATCGCTGGTTATGGATGTCACGGCTAAAGACGGCGTGTTTGAGCAGATGTTCCGCGCTTTGGGAACCATTGCCCAAGGCAATTTGGTTGACACCCGTAACCCGATTACCGATGATGTGACGGTCAATCCGGAGCAGACCTTAAACCGTGTCAATGAGGCTCTTGATTTAATCCAAGATGCCATTTTCAGCGGCGGAACCAATGCCTCTTCAGAAAATGTGGATTTGTATACGGTTCAGGCTAAAATGGATTCAAACACGGTTTTGCTCAGCACGGTCAATGATAACCTGACCCAAGTCAAAGCCAATTTGGAAAACAATGTTGATTCATTGAAGAATGTTGACCAGACCGAAGCCTCAATCAAACTTTTGTTATCGGTCAATCAGCTCAATGCCTCTTATTCGGTTTTGCAGACGGCCATGAGTACCTCATTGCTGAATTATTTGTAAACATTGAAAAGCCTTATTAAAAAGCCTTGTTTTGAGAGAGAAACAAGGCTTTTTGCTTTAAATACAACCGGTTATATCATTTTTTTAAAGCGAAACGCGCATTTTCGGTTGCAAAAAAAAAAAACGGAGTATCATTAATAGAATA
>CALXPK010000069.1 GCA_944390265.1 uncultured Alphaproteobacteria bacterium
GTTCCTTCGGTCAGCATGGCGGCGGTTATGCCGGAAATGCCTTGCAAAGATTTGTCTTCGGAAGAACGCCCTGCTCCTTTGAACATGAAGCTGAAACTGATTATCGGAGCGGTTCTTTCCTCAATCAGATAAGCCTTGATTTTGTGCCGCGGAGAGACAACCTCAACCGGATGTGCGGCAAAAGTTTTTTCCTTCAATACCGACTCTGATAAAATTTTATCCGGATTAAAGCTGATGTATTGCCGATAAATATAATATCCGGCTCCGCCCAAAAGGCCAAGCACGATAACCCAGCCAATGGCTTTGGAGAATGCTCCGGAACGGCGACGACGATAAGGCATCAGTTTTCTCCTTTCGGGGTTAAAATACCGGTGGTGACAGAGGTTTGGTGCAAAAGTTTGTTGGCTGATTCTTTCACATCTTGATATGTCACCTGACGGATGCGCTCAGCATGATTTTCAATATCATCCACACCCATACCGACTGCACTCATATAGCCCAAAGTTTCGGCGGCATCAAACGGGTTGTCTTGCAAATATACCAAACCGGACAACATTTTGTCTTTGGTGCTGTTGATTTTGTCAATATTGAGATTTTGAATGGCTTTTTGCACAGATTCATCTATGGCTTGTTCCAGCTCTTGCGGGGTGACACCGTTGGCCGGCAAAGCGGAAACGATAAAGCGACCGTAGCTACGCGCCACATAGTCATAAGAGGTGGAAACCGCCAGCGCCTTCTTTTGCTTTATGACCAAGTCTTTATAAAGCTCTGAGGTTTCACCCTCGCCTAAATATTTTGACAAGACCATCAGATTGTAGATTTCATTTTTATCGGTGTTGAAAGACGGTGCAATATAGCTTTTGGTCAAGCGCGGCGCGTTGATTTGCGGCAAAGCCATTTCCAGTTTGGCATTTCTATCGGATTTGAGCTTTGGAAAAACAGCTTTCTTTGCCATGGGACGTTTTGAGATAGAGCCATAATATTTTTGAGCCAAGTCTTTGGCCGTTGGCAAGTCAATATCTCCGGACAAGACCAAAATGGCATTATCCGGTGTGTAAAAGCCCTGATAAAAGTTTTTTACATCATCTATGGTCAAAGATTTTATTTCTGCTTCGGTGCCGCTGACCGAGCGCGCATAAGGATGCTCTTGCCACAAAACCTTGCGATAGCTCTCGGTAAAAGGTGCGGTCGGATTATTGTCCACCACCTGTTTGCGCTCTTGATAAACAATATCTCTTTCCAGCGCAAAATGTTCCGGTGATATTTTTAGGTTTTGCATGCGGTCAGCTTCCAAGGCCATGACTAATTCCAATTTTGAAATATCCAAAATATGATGATAAGCCGTAAAATCATAAGAGGTGAAAGCATTGCTCTCTACCCCGTTTTGCTTCAAGACATCGTCAAACATTTCGCCGCTCACTTTTGAGGTGCCGCGAAACATTAAATGCTCCAACAAATGAGCGGTGCCGCCTTTGCCTTCCGGCTCGTCTACCGTCCCGGCTTTGTACCACAACATATATTTGATGACCGGGGCTTTGTGATTTTCTGCTACAACAACTTTTAAGCCGTTATCAAGCATAAAACTTTGTGCCCCGAACAGTTTGGCCTGAACGGGGAATGCACAAAGACACAAAAGTGCCCAAGAAAAGATGATGTTTTTGAGTTTAGCCATTACGTTTCAGTCTTTGCAATTCTTTATCAATGGCATTGTCAATTTCATCTATTTTGGTAATGACTGAGGGTTCATCAAAGTTAGAAACAAAATTTGCTTCTTCTTTGCTGACGTTTTCCAAAGTGATTTTCGGTTGAACCGAAGGTGCCGGACGAACCGGTTTCAAATCGGCATCAGGAGGCAGGGTCAACGGGGCTTTGGTTGAAACCATAAACTCGTTCGGGGCTTTTTTATCCAAGCCCAATGTTTCTCTGTTGATATTACCGCAGGCACTCACAGCCATAAGGACAGCAAAAACTGCCACAAGATTTTTTTTCATTTTTTTTCCTCTTCTTTTTGGTGAGCAAAAAACAACCCATGAATAATGATGATGGTTGCTCCGATACATATAAAACTATCTGCCAGATTAAATGCCGGCCAATGGTGTTCTCCAAGATGAAAATCTAAAAAATCAAACACGGCACCCCTGCTCACTCTATCTATCACATTTCCGAGAGCGCCGCCGATAATCAATCCCAACGAGATTTGGATGATTTTTTCTTTCTCTTTATACAACCAATAAATTAAAAAGCAAACAATTGTTAAAGACATGAGTGATAATAAGACCACTCCGGTTTGTCCACCGTCATTGAACATGGAAAAGCTCACCCCCGTGTTCCAAGCTCTGACCAGATTGAAAAATGAGGTGAAACTGATGGCGCCATATTCATTGAGGATGTTTTCCATGATGTAATATTTGGAAAGCTGGTCCAAAACAATGACCACCAAGGCGCATGCCAAACCTAATAACATTATATCACTCCGTTTATACACATTAAGCTATGTTCACACTACTCTAATTTTGTTTAGATAAAAAGATAAAACTCAAAGATATTCATATAAAATTCAGAACATCAGCAATTTGGCCAGACCTAAAAAGATGAAAAATCCGCCCGAATCGGTCAAGGCAATCAAAAACACGCCGGAAGAGATGGCCGGGTCTACTTTGAGCTTGTTTAAGGTCAGCGGAATCAAAATTCCGGCCAGGCTGGCTATCATCAAATTGCACAACATGGCCACGGCAATGATATAGCTTATCATCTCTTTGTCCGGAAACATGATATGCGTGATGCCCCAAATCATGCCGGCAAACAGCAAGCCATTGCACAAGCCGACGGCAAACTCTTTGCCAATCACTTTCAAAGTGTTGCGCGAGGTCAGCTCTTTGGTGGCCAAGGCTCTGACGACAACCGCCAACGTTTGTTGCCCGGTGGTGCCGCCCATGGAAGCCACAATCGGCATTAAAACCGCCAGTGTGGAAACCTGGGCAATGATATCTTGAAAACCTTTGACAACCGATGCCGCCATAATGGTGGCAAACAGGTTTGTCACCAGCCATATAGCACGGGAACGAAAAATGCTGAACACGGATTTATAAACATCGCCTTCTTCGGTTCCGGACAAGTGCATGATATCTTCACTGGCTTCTTCGTGCACAATGTGGACAATGTCATCCACCATAATGGTACCGACCAAACGACCTTTATTATCTACCACCATGGCAGACTTCCACCCATATTCACGGAACATGTGTGCCACTTCTTCTTGGTCGGTGTAAGCATCTATTGGGCAGACCTCACCATCCATAATGTCTGACAGAGATTCTGACAGCTTGGAACGAATCAATTTATCCAAGCTGATTTGTCCGACAGGATGATATGAAGAATCGGTGATGAAAATTTCATAAAACTCATCCGGCAAATCTTGTTCTTTGAGCAAATATTGGCGAGTTTCTTTGACGGTCCAATCATTAGGCACAGCCACAAAATCGCGCGACATGATACGGCCGGTCGAATCTTCCGGATAAGCAAAAGAAGATTTGACCTGATATTTTAACTCCGGATCCAACTGATTGATGATTTGTGCTTGCTCATCATCATCCATATGTTCCAAAATTTCAACCGCATCATCAGAATCCAACTCGTTGACAATTTTGACGACCTTGTCGGCATCCAAATTGTCAATGATTTGTTCCTGAACAACTTCGTTTAACTCCGGGAAGACATCCGGATTGATTTTATCTCCCAAGATATCAACCAACATAATGCGTTGGTCATTGTCCAAAGATTCGAGCAAGCGTGCGAGTTCATATTCACTCAAGCCATCGGCAATCTTGCGAATATATTTGCTGTTATTGTTCTCTAAAGCTCTGATAACGGAACTTATCATCTTGGGGCCGATACCCAGAATCTGCTCGGCTTTCTTTTTCTTCTTGGAAAATTTTCTGCGCTTAGGAAGTAAGACAACTTTTTTATTATGCTTGCTCATGCTGCCTCCCAGTGGCCCGCGGCCGGTTTTATCCAATAAAAAAACCCGCTCATCTTTCAAACAGCGGGTGATTTCCTCTTCAATGTTTTAATGGTGCGGCCAAGAAGACTTGAACTTCCACGGGATATCTCCCATAACGACCTCAACGTTACGCGTCTACCAATTCCGCCATGGCCGCAAATCAAAAACTACAGCTTGTATAAAATACTCTTAACAAATAATCAAGTATTTTCTCACAAAAATAACAAAAAAGTGCGTTTTTTATTTTTTCTTGAGTTTTTCGGCATCCGGCTCGGCAATTCCGCAAGAAATGACAAATTTCAAGCCCTCTTCCACACTCATGTTCATTTCTACCGTGTCTTTTTTGGGAACAAAAATCAAAAAGCCGGAGGTGGGGTTCGGCGTGGTGGGGATGAAAACATTGAGCATTTCTTCTTCCCCGAAATATTGCTTGACCTCGCCTTTGGTATCGGAGCTGACGAAGCCCAAAATCCAAATTCCTTTGCGCGGATATTCCAACATCACCACCTTGTTGAAAGATTGGGTTTTGTTAGAAAGAAATGTCTCAAAAACTTGTTTTAGAAAAGAATAAATGCTGGAGATGACCGGCAGTTTATAAACAATCCACTCGCCCAAGCGCATGAAAAACTTGCCCAAGAAACCGGCCGCAAACATACCCACTACAATCAAGGCGGCAATCAAGACAATCAGCCCTAAGCCCGGAATCATCGGAATATCATACATTATAAAATATTCACGAACTTGCGGCGGCATCATTTTGCCCACCATAGCATCAATCCAATAAATGAATTTATAGGCCATGTAAAAAGTGATGGCAACCGGTGCCGTGACCAAAATGCCGGTGAAAAGATAAGCTCTGATTTTGGCGCCCACTTTCATAAAAACGGCGCGCTCTCGCTCCAATCTGATTTTTTTGATGTGTTGTGCCCGTTTTTTGGCTTGTTTTTCAATACTCATCTAACACCTCTTGATATCTTCTATCATAAACTGAACCGAATTGCGCCCCTGCCAAGTGTCTTTGCGCAAAACCCCAACCACGTCAAAAACCTCGCCTTTGGCATTGAGCATGGCTTGACCGATGTCATTGTCCGCCACGCGGAAAGCAATGGCTTTGACCGAGCCGCCGTTATCCGAACCCAAAAAGCATTTGACATGGCCGCTGCCGATGATGGAGGCTTTGTTGATGCGCACGCGGTGCAACAACAATTTGGGCTCGCTGTTGCCGGCACCATAGGGCTCCAACATTTCCAAATTTTCGGCCAAATCGAGCGTGGCGCCCGAAAGCTCGAGCTCGCCGTCTATATCAATGACCGGAACTATGGCCTCCCCGCCGATTTTTTCACTGACATATTCGCCGACAAACTTCTTATAATCTTCAATTTTATCCTCGTTCAGTGAAAAGCCTGCCGCCATGGTGTGTCCGCCGCCTTTGGTCAACAGACCTTTTTCTTTGGCGGCAATTATCAAAGCACCCAAATCCACCTGCGGAATTGAACGAGCCGAGCCTTTGACCTCGTCCGGCTCAATTGACATGACAAAAGCCGGCAGATTGTATCTTTCTTTCAGCTTTCCGGCGACAATACCGATGACGCCTTGGTGCCAATCGTGTCCGGCAACAAAAGCAATCGGATAAGTTTGCGGGGTGCCTTCCAACATTTCTATGGCATTGAGCAAGACATAATTCTCAATTTCTTTTCTTTGTTGGTTGAACTCACCCAATTTTTCGGCAAGCATTTCGGCCTGTCTTTCATCTTTCATACATAACAGTTTATTACCCAGAGCCGAATCTCCGACACGGCCGCAGGCATTAATCCTCGGCCCCAAGACATAGCCTAAGTGAAAAGCCGTCGGCGCTTCGGTGATGCCGGCCTTATCCACCAGAGCGCGTATGCCCAAATTGGTGCGGCGCGCCATGACCTTCAAACCTTGGCGAACAAAAGCGCGATTCAAACCTTTGAGCGGCACAACATCGCAAACCGTGCCTAAAGCCACCAAATCGAGCCACTGGAGCAAGTTGGGCTCGGGATTCTCTTTGGTAAAAAAGCCACGACGACGCAACTCGCGGTTAATCGCCACAATAGTTACAAAAACCACACCCACGGCGGCCATATATTTCAGATATTCCACCTCGCAGGTTTCATCCAAACGCTTGGGGTTGACCAGGGCATAAACCGGCGGCAACAAAACTTCGGCCTCGTGGTGATCCAAGACAATGACGGGAATGTTTTTTTCTTTGGCATACTCAAAGGTTTCAAAGGCGGTGGTACCGCAATCGGTGGTGATAACCAAATCTACCCCGGTGGCAATGAACTCGTCTATGGCCATTTTGCTCGGGCCGTAACCTTCTTCACGATCGGGAATGTGAATCTGCGGCGTTATACCCACGCTTTCCAAAAACAAACGCAAAACCGATGAAGACGTGGCTCCGTCAACATCATAATCGCCGATGATGGCCACACGCTCTTTATTGATGATGGCATCGGCAATGCGGCTTGCAGCCTTATCCATATCCTTCAAACAAGACGGATCCGGCAGCAAGGTTTGGAGCTTGGGGTCAATAAAATTTTTGATGTCAGCTTCCGAAACGCCGCGCAAATAAAGCAAACGGGCAATTAAATACGGCAGCTGATATTTTTGGCTAATGCTTTCTATCAGACGCTCATTAACAGGGACAACCTTCCACAGGTTGCCCCCTAATGACTTTTCATTTTCAAGAGCTTCTTCCACTCAATCACCTGAGCTTAGTAAGCAATGTAAACTTCAACACGGCGGTTCAAACGCTCGCCTTCAGGCATGACTTCCTGATATGCCGGCATGGAATCCGACAAGGCTTCGGTTTGGATTTTGCTTGCCGAAAGACCGTATCTCTTCAAAGCATCGGCCACGCTTTGCGCTCTGGCGGCAGAAACTTTGAAGTTGGCCAACTTGTGGCTGACCGGATCGGTGTTGCGGGTGCGGCTGGAAGCATAGCCTTTGACCGTGACAATGGCATTTTTCTTTGATTTTGCCAATTTGACAATGTTTCTGATTTGTTTGTTATATTGAGAATCGAGCACCGAACTGCCGTTGGCAAAATAAAACGTATCTAACCGATAGCTAACGCTCGGGGCGGTATTTTCTTCTTCCTGTGCGGAAAAATCCAACTCAGAAATCACCGGCTTTTGCGGAATGTCAATTTTTTGAGCTTTTTTCTCGGCTTTTTCATCTTTTGCCTTTTCAGACAAAGCCTTTTCAGCCTCAGCTTTGCTTTCTTTCAAACTTTCTTTTTTCACCGGTTTGGTTTTGGCGGCAAACGGAATATCCGGCTTTTCTTTGTCATAAGCCACGTTTTTGGTGTCTGCCTGCAGGCTTTCCCCTTCTTCCGGCATGGAAAGTTCTATCTTTTTGCTTTTGCGGCCGATGAAAGAACTACCTTCCTCATCATCTTGACTGACAACAGCATCTTCCTCATCTTCGGTAATTTCCGGAAAAACAGCCGAAGAACAGGAGCAAAGCAAGGCCGTGAGGCCAAAAATTCCACAATATAATTTAATATCTTGAAGCGCTTTCATGTTTTTGAATCCCAAAATAAACTTTATCTCGAATTAATTCTTTCTTATAAATATATTATTGTGCTTGATAAAACAAGAGATAAAAAATAATTAACAGGCATATTTTAACAATTTTGTTTTGTCTTAAAACGCGTATAATGACAAAAAAAGAACTGATTAAAGGATAAAAACATGCCGAAAATCGCCGCGCCTTCCGCTTTTGATGTGGCTTATTGGTTTTTGCAATTTGCCGATAAAAAACAATTTTTTATTGAAGATGAAAAACTGCACCATCTGCTCTTTTTGGCGCAAATTATTTATATGCAACGTCACGGCAACGAGCTTTTGTTTCCGTCAATGTTTCTGGCCACCGAAAAAGGTTTCCTTGAGCCGAACTTGCTCAAAGTTTTTGCCAACGGACATCCTTATATGCCTCATATTAAAATTGATGACAAAACCGCGGCTTTTTTGGAGCAAATTTGGAACAAATATGCCAACCTGCCGCTGATTGATTTGCGCAACACGGTTTTGCAAAGCAAAGCATTTCAATCTTGCTATGACAAAAAGAATCTGATGGCGGTGGATATGCAACAAATTGCCCAGCTTTTTACGCCGGAAAACACCAAAACACCGCATGACCGCATTCGCATGTCGCAACACGGGCCGGTGGTGGTTTCTCAATGGCAACCACGCAAAGTTAATAAAAAGGATTAAGTTAATGAAAAAACTATTTGTTTTTGCGTGTTTTTTATTTTTAATTTCCGGCTGTTTCGAAGCTGACAAAAATCCCCAGAGAGAACTTTCAAGTTTGACTTTTGGCTCCGCGCCGCAAGTAATTGATTTTAAAGTGGAAACAGCACAAACCCCGCAGGAGCTTGCCCTCGGTTTGATGTATCGGAAATCCATGCCGGAAAATCAGGGCATGATTTTTCTTTTTCCCTCGCCTCGCCAAACCGCCTTTTGGATGAAAAATACCTATCTGCCTTTAGATATGGTCTTTGTCAATGATAAGCACCAAATCAGCGGCATTGTCGAAAATGCGCAGCCGATGAGTGAAAAACTCATCTATTCTCCGGTGCGCACCATTGCCGTGATTGAGCTCAATGCCGGCGTGGCCAAACAAAAAAATCTGCGCCGCGGCATGAAAGTTTGGCACGCAGGATTAATTTGATTTTTTAGCTCTTACCATTTGACCGGAACGACACAATCATCGCCGTTGAAATTGTAGTTGACAACCTCGCCATTGGTGATGGTGAATGAAGTTTTGCAGTAATAATCATCACTCTGATCATCCTGATTATCCCACAAATTTTCACCAAAATTTTCTTCTTCAATCGCACTGCCGACAACGCCGACACCATTGTAAGGATCAGTATTACCGTTTATCGGCAGATTTTCTTGAGAAATGTAGGTTACAACCTTGGTTTGCGGGTCAACATTCCAAACCGTGGTCGGCGTGCCCCAAGAATCATACAAACTCGGCTCGGGCATGCCAATCCACTGTTGCAAGCTCTCTTGATAAGCAATGGCGCCGTTTTTGGCAACGCAAGCGCTCACCAACAAAGCACCCAAAATTATCATCTTTTTCATAAATTTTCTCCTTGTTGCTCTTGATTGTCTATATATTTATTCCCGTTTTTCCTAAAAACAACTCAGCTGATGAGTTTTATTTTGACCCGCGCATTGAGTTTGGCCAGATTGACCTTATCTATTTTGGCGCAAACGAGCTGATAATCGTCATGATTTTCCACTGATTGAACCTGCGCATTTTGGTGCAACCAAGCCAGTTCTTTGCCATCGGCAGAAGGAATCTTAACCATTATGCTTTGGTGATGACGGCTGAGTTTGTCGTCCAAAACTTGCAAAAAGCGTTCACACCCCTCACCGCTCACTGTCGAGGTGGGTATGACATATGAAAAGCGTTTGGCATTTTCTTCAACATAGTGTTTTTCGGGTTCATCCAACAAATCTACCTTATTCCAAAGCTCAATATAGTTTTCTTTATTTTCAATATGTTCCAGTCCCAAATGGTGCAAAACTTCTAACACATCTTGTTTTTGTTGTTGATGATCGGGATTGGATAAATCGCGCACATGGACAACAATGTCGGCTTCCAGCACCTCTTCCAAGGTGGCGCGGAAAGACATGACCAGCTCGTGCGGCAAGTCTGAAATGAAACCCACCGTGTCTGACAAAATAACCTCTTTGCCGGATGGCAAATTGATTTTGCGCATGGTGGGGTCAAGTGTGGCAAACAGCAAGTCTTGGGCAAAGACATTTGCTTTTGACAGCCTATTGAAAAGAGATGATTTTCCGGCATTGGTATAACCGACCAAAGCCACCACCGGATAAGGAACTTTTTTGCGCGCGCCGCGTTGCAATTCTCGGGTGCGTTTGACTTTTTCTAACTCTTTCTTAATCCGGACGATTTTGTCATCAATGATACGGCGATCCAACTCAATCTGCGTTTCTCCGGGGCCGCCCAAAAAGCCGGCACCGCCGCGCTGTCTTTCCAAGTGGGTCCAGCTTCTGACCAAGCGGCTGCGCTGATAGGTCAAATGTGCCAGTTCCACTTGCAAATTGCCTTCTTTGGTGTTGGCGCGCTCACCGAAAATTTCCAAAATCAAAGCCGTGCGGTCAATGACTTTGGTTTTGAGCTTTTTTTCCAAATTGCGCTGTTGAATCGGGGTCAAAGAGGTGTCAACCACCACTAAATCTATTTCTTTTTCTTCAATTTGTTTTTGAAGTTGCTCCAAGAAACCATTGCCGAAAAAAATGGCCGGTTTTATTTCTCTGACTTTGACAATGTCTTTATACACGACATCAAGCCAGATGGCTTCGGCCAAACGCACGGCCTCTTCCAATCTGGCTTCGGGTGACAAAGAAATATTTTTTCCCTGAACGGAAGGAAAAATCACACAGGCTTTTTGTGAACTGTTTTTAGATTCTGCTTCTTTCAAGATTATTCTTCCGAAGTGCCTTTCTCGTCTTCAATCTCAATATCAACGGCGGCGCTCGGCATAATGGTGGAGATGGCGTGCTTATAAATCAGCTGGGTGTGGCCATCGCGGCGCAACAGCAAAGAAAAACTGTCAAACCATGTAATCAAACCTTGCAATTTGACGCCATTGACCAAAAACACGGTCACGGAAATTTTGTTATCTTTCAAATTGTTTAAAAAATCGTCTTGAACATTTTGTGTCATTTTTTTTGCCTTTATTATTTTTTTATTCAATGTTTTTAATATTAATCCGATTTTTTTATTAGTAAAGTCTTGATTTGCTTGAGCCACAAATTTTGGTTGTATTTAATCTAAAATTTTTTCCACTTTGCGGATGGAAGCCGAATCAACATATATAATTAAGTCATCGCCGACGTTCAGCACTTCCGTTTCCGAAGGATAGATGGTTTCATCTTCGCGGACGATGGCGCAAATCTTACTGCTGGCCGGCAGATCCAAACTTTTGATGCTTTGGCCGACGACTTTGTCATTTTCCGTCAGCGGCATTTCCCAAATTTCGGCAAAGCCGCGTCCCAAAGAATATGCACTTTTGACTTCCGTTCGCCTCAGCTCATGCAAAATGTGCGATATGGTGACCGATGACCTGTCTACCAAAATATTGCTGCCGACAATGTCTACCAAGCTATTATACGCCGGAGAATTGAGCAAAGCAATGGTGTTTTTGACGCCGCATTTTTTGGACAACATGGATGATAGCAAATTGTCTTCATCTTCGGCCGTGACGGCAACCGTGGCATCGGCATTATAAATTCCGGCTTCGCTTACAATTTTGTCACTCATCATCGGACCTTGAATGACAATGGTGTCGTTCAGCTCCCTTGCCGTTTCATCGGCTTTTTCAAAGTCTTCTTCAATGATTTTGCAACTGATGATGTTGTCATCTTTTTCTATCAAACGGCCAATGCAACGTGAAACCGCGTTGCCCCCGAAAATTATCAGCCTTTCAATGGCGGAATGCTCCGCGCCAAAGGTTGACATGGTCAGCCCGATTTTCTCCGTCGGGGTCAAAACATATATCTCATCTCCTGCTTCCAACATATCTCCTTTATAGGGTATGAAAATGTTGTTTTTGCGGTTGATGCAGACAATTTCCACATCAATATCTTCATCAATCTGCTTCAAATTGAGCAACGGCACTTTGACAAATGGGCTGTTTTCCGGAACCTTAAAGGCAATCAGATACATTTTGCCGCCAACCAGCGGACGGGCTTCCGAGGTGCCGGGGATTTTGAGCATATTATAAATATATTTGCCAATCTCTTCATCGGGAGAGATAACCAAATCAACCGGTATATTTTTATCGCTATATAAGGTTGACCAGAGTGGATTTTGAAACTCGCGCGAGTTGATGCGGGCAATTTTGCGCGGCACGTTAAACAGAGCCTGCGCCACCGAACACGCCACCAAATTGACCTCATCATCATCGGTGGCGGCAATCAGCAATTTGGCTTTGTCGGCTTCGGCTTTTTCCAAAACCGAAGGATGTGACGCCGAGCCCAAAACCGGCAAAACATCAAATTCTTGCGCCAAATCATTTAAGCGTTTTTGATTGTTATCAATGACGATAACATCATTGTTGCCTTTGACCAAATAGCTGACAATACTTCTGCCGACCGAACCGGCGCCGCAAACAATAATCTTCATTTTGTTTTTTCCTTATTGTCCTTCTTGCAAACTGCCGAAATAGCGCTCTATTTCCGCATATGCGTCCTGAAAATTGTTGATTTTTACATAATTTTCGCGGAAACGACGTGCATCTCGACAATTTTTACAATACCAACAGACATATTTGCGCGATATGCCCAATGCCAATCTTTCTCCATAATAGTCAATCAATTCTTTAATATGGGTTAACAAGGCTTGTTTTACAACCGATATTGAAACCGCCTCGGGTTCTTTTCCCTTCTCCAAATATTCATGAATCTGAGATATCAGCCATGGGGCGCCCAAGGCCGCTCGGCCGACCATGACGGCGTCTACCCCGGTTTCATCTATCATTGCTTTGGCCTTTTGCGGCGAGGTGACATCTCCATTGCCAATCACCGGAATTTTGACGGCGGCTTTAACCTCGGCAATGGTTTGCCAATCGGCCTCGCCGGAATAAAAATCGCTTCTGGTACGTCCATGCACGGTGACATACGCCGCGCCGCTTTCTTCACACATTTTGGCAAACTCCACCGCATTGATGTGGTTATTATCCCAGCCTTTGCGAAACTTGACACTGACCGGCAACTTGGTCGATTTGACCGTGGTTTCAATGATTTTTTGCGCCAAGTTCATATCTTTCATCAGATAAGAACCGGAGTTGTTATTGACAATTTTTTTGACTGGACAGCCCATGTTGATATCTATGGAGCAAGCGCCCAATTCTTCAATCAGCGGGCAAACTTCGGCAAAAAGCTCCGGCTCGCCGCCCACAAGCTGCACCACCACCGGATAGCCTTCTTCCCTGACATCGGCAATTTTATAACTTTTGGGATTTTTTCTTTGGATGGCATTGATGGCCACCATTTCCGAAACCATTTGCCCTGCCCCGAAACTTTTGACCAATCGACGCATCGGACGGTCGGTAATGCCTGCCATCGGGGCTAAAAACACGCGGCTGTCAAAATTTAATATTTTCATTAGATCCTATAATCAAAAGATTTGTCATATTTATACATATATTCAATGCGGCTGTCCGGCTCTTTGGTAATGTTGAAGGTAAAATCATAAGCCTGCGCGGCATAGCCGGCATCATAAACCGTAAAATGATTGCCTTCCAAAAACAGCGGCAGTTCCGAATAGCCGCCGACATCATTTTTTTGATACAAACGGCTGATGCTTTGCGCATCCAACATCACCTGATTTTGCAGTTCTTCCCAAAAAGAAACGCCTTCAACTTCCTCTTCAAGAACCGGTGCGGAATCATCTGTTTTTTCGTCAATTTGGCGCTGCGGATTTTGCTCTTTGTTTACATCACGCGAATCGGTCACAGGTGCCGAAACCACATGAATGTTATAAGCGGTTGCGGGTTCCAGATAGCCAAAAGCAAAGCTGCCGATGTGGCTTGTTTGCGCCTCTGCTGGCTTATTTTCACCCACCTCTGCGGCAAACGCTTCTTTGTTTTTGATAACATCAACCGAATGCCGAATTTGCGAGGTTAAATCGGCATATAAATTATCAAGTCTGTTCGTTGCCGCGGTTGTGACCATTATCCTTACCTATCAGTTCAGCTTATCTAAGGCTTTGGCCAAAATATAATATACTTTGCCGATATCTGCTCCGGAAATGACCGAAAGCAACACACCTGCGTGTTCATTGACACGGGCACGCGCCAATAAGGTTTCAAAATCGCTCAGATATTTGGTGACCATGTTGCGGAAATCCATGTTCTTTTCATAAAGTTTGCGGATTTCCAAAATTTGCTGTTTGGTCATGTTCTTTGCCAAATATCTCACAAAGGCCGAGGTATCGCCGTTGTAATATTTCTTCCAGATTTCTTCTTCCACATTGGGGTTGAAAATGCGGTTGATGTCAACCGATACGGTTTCCAATCTTTCTATGATATATGCCGCATCTTTCAAGAATGAATCTATTTGTGTGTTTTCATAGCGTTTTTCCATATCAGACAAGTTTTTCTCGGCTTTTTGCGTGGTTTCTATCATCATCTTCAACTGTTTGCCGATGATATCGCTGAAAGCAACTGATTTTTTAATCAATTCATCTCCTCGGGATGAAAACTCCGAGCTGCTGTCATTCAAAACATTCATTACGTCCGTCACTTTTTTCAACGTATCATCACCGGCGGCAACCAACACGCCCGATTGTTTTAAGAACACCTCTCCTGACGAACGAATCTCGTTGGACACTCTTTCGGCATTGCTGGCAATTTCCGTGATGGTGGCACGGAGCTTGTTGCCGGTGTTTTCAAAGTTGGTGGTGGTCATTTTGGAGGCTTCTTCCATCTGCAGGCTCAATGTTTTCAGATTTTCGCCCAAGCCTTTGACCTTGTCATAAGCCATATTGGCGCGGTTGGACAACTGCACCGAGGTATCATTCAAAACCGTGTTGAAGCATTCCACCAACTGCTTGGTATCTTCAGAAATTTTTATCATTTTATCGCTTTGCGAAGATATCAGATTGTTGATTTCAAAAACGCCGCTACTGGCTTCCGCCGTCACGGTATTGAAGTTGGCAATGTATTTTTCATAATCGCCCATGGCTGTGGCAATTTTGGCGCTCGACTTATTGACACTTGAGCTAAAATCATCAACCAACTGGCTCAAAGACAGATTCATTTGCTCAACATTTTTGATGGATTCTCTTGAAGATTTGTTGATATCTTCATTTACTTTCAGCAATCTATCTCCCAAGACATTGAACTCATAGGCAATTTTGGCTGAGTTTTCTAATATGTTATCCGTGCCGTCTTTCATGTTTTTGTTGATTTCATTTACTCTTTCGGCAACTTCGGTGGATGCATCCGACAAATATTTGTATTGTTGAGCCAAAGATGCCTCACCCAAACGCGTTTGGGCCGAAACCGTGTTGGCTATATCGGCCAATGTTTCACGCTGGCGCTCAAAACTCTCTTTCATCAGGTCTGATTGCGTGATGGTTTTGGATAAAATTGTATCAATATTTTGGGCATGAGAGTCCAAAACAGATACGGTGTTTTTGCTTTCTTGCACCATATTCTGATTGGCCTGCTTGATTTTATCGCAATTTTCCATGATAGAGGCCGTAAAACCATCTGAGCTCAAGGTCAAATCTTTAACCGTATTGTTAAAAATTTGGAAATTGTCGCGGAAGGTTCCCGATATCAGAGCCATTTTGTCGGTGATTTCTTGAATGAACTTGCTGACATCGTTATTTTGAGCTGAGATAGATTGGTTGACCTCGGCCAACTTGTCAATCGATTTTACCGTGTTGGCCACAACCGCATCCACACGTTTGTTCACGTCTTCTTCCAACAAGGTCATTCTTGAAAAGACTTTGTCGGCGCTTTGTTCAATCACCGAAACTTGTTTTTTCAAAGTGTTACCCATGTTGTCAGTGTTTTCGGTTAATCTATCGCAAATGCTGAAAAATTCATTTTCTTGCTGTTTGAACAACAAACTGATATTTTCGGCTTTTTCATCCATGGTTTGAACCACATCGGCCACATATTTGACCGTGGCTTCGGCGATTTTGCCGATATTTTCATTTTGCGCGGCAAAAGAATTGTTCAACCGCTGGATTGTATTTTCCGAATTGGCGGTGGCAATGTTGACATTGGCCGCATGTTTTTCCATGGTTTCGGCAACAACCGTTGAACGCTCGGCAATTGATTTTATCAATTTTTCCATCTCTTGCGATTGACTGCTTAAGATGCTTTCCATGCGCGAAACTTTGCCCAAGGCTTGATCCGCTTTGTCATTGAACTGGCCGGCCTGTTCGTTCAAGCTGGCATTGACGGCTTGGGTTTTGGATACAATATCATTGCAGGTATCAAAGGTTTCTGACAATTGTTTTTTCAGATTTTCAACCATATTTCCGGCTTCGTGACCTAAGAAAGAAGATGTGCGGGTCAGCTCATCTATCTGATATTTCAGCTCTGACTTGATGGCTTCTATCTTCTTGACCATATCTTCAATATTGTTTTGTTGTTGGGCAATGGCATTTTCACCAACTTTGCTTTGTGCCACAACCAGAGAAGATGCCTCGTTCAAATTGTCTATATTGCTTTGAACAACTTTGGTTACAGCTTCTAATTTTCCTTTAGCAACATCGGTTTGCTCCTGTAAGGTGCCAATGTTGTTTTTGAACTCTTGCATCAGAAGTTTGAAGTTCAGCATGATGCCGTCGCTTATCTTTTGCAAGGTTTCATTTTGATTGTTGATATCGGCCGCAACCGAATTGGCATTGGCTTGGTTTTGCTCCGACAAAGCTGTCAAACGCTGGGTGCAAACCTCTCCTTTGCTGACAATGTTTTCCATATTTTGAATGATGTTTTCCGACATCTCGGCCACGTTGTTTTTGCCGTTGACGACGCTGGTTTCAACCGATTTGATATTTGTGGAAATTTTATCGGCAATGTTCTCCAAAGACTGAACCTGCATTCCAACGGTTTCGGCGATGATGTTGGCACGCGAGGCCACTTTTTCCACCTCGGAGGACAAAAACTTGCTTTGCGAAGAAAATCTTTCGCTTAAGCTATCGGCAACGCCATCAATTTGACCCAAATAGTCTTCAACCATGGCGGTTTGATCGGTCAAAACCGTTTCTATTTTATTGACGCTGCCATCAATTTTTTGGCTGATGGAATCGCAAGCATCAACCGCACTTTTGGCCGTTTCTTGCAATTTGGCGGTTTGCGCATCCAAAAGTTGGGCCACATTCTCCACACTTTTGACGGTCAAATCGCCAAAATCGGCCAAAGTTTGGTTGGCTTTGCTAATCTTGGCCGCGTTGGCTTCCATCAAACTTTGAAAAAGTTGAGAAGATTGTTTTAATTCTTGGACGTTAGGGGTTATTTTTTCAAACAATTTTTGGCAGTTTTGTTCCATAATCTGCGCCGAGGCGGAAAAGTCGCCGACATAGCCTTTGAATGTTTCCGATGAGGCTTGCGCTCTTGAAGAAATATAGTCAAAATTTTCAACCAAAGTCTTAACCCCTTCGGTTAACTCAACAATGGTATGACTTGAATAATTATCCAAAGTGCTGACCAATTTGGAAAAATCGTTCACACGGGCGCTTAATTCTTTTTTGATGATTTCGGTTTGTTGCATGGCGTGTTTGGTCACTTCTTGCAACTCGCCCACTTGAAAGCGGATGGCATCAGCCATGGCTTTGGCGGTTTGAGCTCCGCCTTCTTCCGGATAAACCAGCTGATTCATATAGGCGCGCAAAAATTTGGCTTCATTTTTAAAACTGGTGCCGCGGTCAATATAGGCCATGACCACCCAGATGATGGCCAGAGGCAAAGTTACACCGGCCAAGAATCCACCAAACTCGTCCGGCATCATCAAAAACAAGTTGGACCAACCGAAAAACTGCGTAATATATATCAAAACAATGATAAACCATAAGATAGATATGCCTATCATCAATCGGTTTAAGTTGTTGGCCAGCCAGGTGGAAGCCTGACCTTCTTCGTTGTAATCTATTTTGCTGTTTTCTGACATAAAGCCCGGAAGAGCTATGTTCTTTTTTGGTTGCGCCGTCGTATCAACTTGTTGATTTGACATAAATATATTCCCTAATTTTTTTTAATTTTTCCCACTAAAGCAAATGATGCTATCCCCATAGCAACATTTGCCTTGATGAGTTTATATTATTTTTTTTGATTTTTAAATATTAAAGTGGCGGATTAAAAGTTATCCACAACTTGGGTCAAAAGCTCAGAATAAGCCCGTGATTCGGCCATTGTCATCGACGTCAATATTTTCGGCCGCCGGATGTTCGGGCAACCCCGGCATATCTAAGATATTGCCGGCATAGGCCACCACAAATCCCGCTCCGGCCGACAAGGAAACATCGCGTATCGGCAAGGCATAATCATGCGGTGCATTGCGCAAGGCTTTGTCATGAGAGATGGAATTTTGGGTTTTGGCAATGCAAACGCAAAGCTCGCCGTAACCACGCTCAGAATAGGCTCTGATTTTTTGCAAAGCCAAATCGGAAAAATCGGCATATTTGGCGCGATAAATTTCTTTGGCGATTTGGCTGATTTTGTCTTCTATCGGCTCTTCGGTCTGATACATATAATGAAACTCGTTGGGTTCATCACACATTTTGATAACCTCTTGTGCCAAATCTTCAACCCCTTTACCGCCTTTTTCCCAGCCTTCGCACAAAACAGCCTTAACGCCGATTTCCTCGGTTTTTTGCTTTAACAAGGCAATCTCTTCTGGCGTATCTGTGACAAATCTGTTGATGGCCACCACCACCGGAACCCCGAATTTTTGCATATTTTCAACATGAACACGCAAATTGTCAAAACCATCATTCAAGGCGACCAAATTTTCTTCATTCAACTTGTCTTTTTCTATGCCGCCATGCATTTTTAAGGCGCGAATCGTGGCCACAATCACCACGGCAGACGGCGCAATATGACCTTGTCGGCACTTGATATCCATAAACTTTTCGGCCCCCAAATCAGCCCCAAAGCCGGCTTCGGTAACCACATAGTCGGCCAATTTCAACGCAGTTTTGGTGGCAATCAGACTATTGCAGCCATGGGCAATGTTGGCAAAAGGGCCGCCATGCACCAAGGCCGGCGTGTGCTCCAAAGTTTGGACCAAATTCGGCTTTAAGGCATCTTTCAAAACGGCGGCCATGGCTCCGACCGCGTTCAAATCGGCCGCGGTGACATATTTGCCTTTAAAATCTTTGGCAACCACAATTTTGGACAAGCGGGCTTTCAAATCGGCAATATTTTCCGCCAAGCACAAAATGGCCATCACCTCACTTGCCACACTGATGCAAAATTGTGCCCTACGCTCAACACCATTGATTTTGGCGCCTTGGGCAATGGTTATCTCTCGCAATGTGCGGTCGTTTAAGTCAAGACAACGTTTCCAGACAATTGTTTTTTCATCAATGCCCAATTTGTTGCCTTGATAAATGTGGTTATCAATTATGGTGGCGAGCAAGTTGTTGGCCGTGGTCACGGCATGAATATCGCCGGTGAAATGCAAATTTATCTCTTCCATCGGGGCAATTTGCGAATAACCGCCGCCGGTGGCGCCGCCTTTGGTTCCAAAGCAAGGTCCCAAAGAGGGTTCACGCAAAGCGATGATGACATTTTTATTTAATAGATGCAGCGCATCGCCCAAGCCGATGGAAACGGTGGATTTTCCCTCTCCGGCCGCGGTCGGGGTGATGGCCGTGACCAAAATCAATCGACCGTCATCAAAAGGAGAAGCTGCAATTTCTTGAAGTTTTTTATAGCCGATTTTGGCTTTATATTTACCGTAAAGCTCAATATCGTCAGCGGTCAAACCGATTGATTCGGCAATTTTTTCTATCGGCTCCAACGCGGTTTGTTGGGAAATTTCAATATCACTTAACATCCCTATTCTCCCTCTTTTTTCTTCAACACATATTGCAACTTTTTCAAGGCTTGAATCTGCATTTCTTTTTCGCTCAAGCCGGCCGGCACAACCACGCAAACCTCGGTTTTGGTTTCCGGCTCGATGGCGCTGACTTTTATATATTGTCCCTGACGGACATATTCAAACAATATCTCAGACATTTTTTTATCTAAAAAGCAAAAGCAGGCTTTGAGCCTGCCCTGCTTATTCCTTGTTTTCTTTCAAAAATTTGTTGTTTTTCGGGAAGCCGAACGGTGCCAGTTTTCCCACTTGCGCACGGTGTCCGAGCCAGGTCAATAACTCGGTTTCGGTCTTGGTTCCGCCGGCTCGATTATAGGTAAAGCCTTCGCTCTCGTTAAAGATTTGGATATCACTCAGGCCGCCGTCTTTGTATTTTTGCAAAGACACACCCCGCCCTCTGGCCATGCTCGGGATTTCTTCTGCCTTAAAGACCAAAAGTTTGCGGTTATCGCCGATGACGGCTACCATATCGCCGTCCATCTTCTTACAGAACTTGGTATATTCGCCGTCTTCCAAGTTCATAATTTTGCGGCCGTTGCGGGTTTGCGCTAAGATGTGGTTTTCATCGACAATAAAGCCACGGCCGGTGTTGGAGGCAATCAGATATTTGGCTTTGGGGTCAAAGACAAACATTTCGGTAATATTATCATTAATGCCTAAATCAATCATCAATCTCAACGGTTGGCCAAAACCACGTCCGCAAGGAATCTCATTGGCGGGAATGGTGAAAAACTTGCCCGAAGTATCAAACAAAATGATTTTATCGGTGGTTTGGGCATGAAGGGCGGCAAGCAAAGCATCGTCATCTTTGAACTTGAAGTCCTCGCTTAAATTGCTATAGCCTTTCAGCGCTCTAATCCAGCCTTTTTGTGACAAAATCACGGTTATCGGCTCTTTTTCAATAAAGGCTTCAACCGGCACGTCTATCTCTTCGGAAACTTCGGCAAACTCGGTACGGCGTTTGCCCAAAGCGGTTTTTTTGCCAAATTTTTCTCTGGTTTGTTTGATTTCTTCGGCAATGGCTTCCCAGCGTTTGTGTTCATCAGAAAGCAATGCTTCCAGCTCGCCTTTTTCAGCTGACAAATCATCATATTCTTTGCGGATTTCCATTTCTTCCAGCTTGCGCAAAGAACGCAATTTCATATTCAAAATGGCTTCGGCCTGATTATCGGTCAGCTCAAATTTTTTCATCAACTCGGCTTTGGGGTCATCTTCTTCACGGATAATTCGAATCACTTCATCCAAGTTGAGATAAGCAATCAAGTAGCCGCTCAAAAGTTCCATTCTTGCCAAAATTTTGTTCAAGCGGAAGTTCGCGCGGCGCTTTAAGACATTGTGCCTATGGTTCAAAAACTCTGACAAAACTTCCTTAATGCTCATCACTCTCGGCACGGTGTCAGAATCAAGCACATTCATATTCATGGTGAAGCGGACTTCCAAGTCGGTCTGCTTGAACAGATGCTCCATCAGCAAAGCGGCATCAACGGTTCTGTTCTTGGGTTCCAGCACAATGCGCACATCGTGAGAAGATTCATCTCTGATGTCATTTAACATCGGGAGTTTCTTTTCCATCAACAGGGAAGCAATCTTTTCAATCAGCTTAGACTTAATCACCTGATAAGGAATTTCGGTTACCACAATTTGATATTGACCGTGGCCTAGGTCTTCTTTCTCCCATTTGGCACGAATGCGGAAAGTGCCTCGACCTTGGGTATACGCATCCAAAATGGTGGAAAATTTATCAATAATCACGCCGCCGGTCGGAAAATCAGGTCCCTTAATTCTTTTGACCAGAGGTTCCATGCCGCAATCGGGATTTTCAATCAAATAAAGCAGCGCATCGCAGACTTCACTCAAGTTGTGCGGCGGAATATTTGTAGCCATACCGACGGCAATACCGACCGAGCCGTTACACAACAAGTTCGGCACCATGGAAGGCATAACAACCGGTTCACTCTCCTCACCGTCATAAGTATCACGAAAATCGACGGCATCTTCGTTCAAGCCTTCCATCATGGCGATGGCAAACTCGGTTAATCTGGCTTCGGTATAACGCATGGCGGCGGCACCGTCTCCGTCAATATTACCAAAGTTGCCTTGCCCGTCTACCAGCGGATAGCGCACCGAAAAGTCTTGTGCCAAACGCACCATGGCGCCATATACCGCCGTATCACCATGCGGGTGATATTTACCAATCACATCACCGACCACACGGGCGCATTTCTTAAAGCCGGATTTGGGGTCCAAGTGCAACTGGCGCATGGCATAAAGCAAGCGGCGGTGCACCGGTTTCAACCCGTCTCTGACATCCGGCAAAGCGCGGTCGACAATGGTGGACATGGCATAAGACAAATAGCGGTTGCTTAACTCTTCCGCCAAGTGAACGTCTTTGATTTTTTCTTCAACTGCTTCCATAATTTTTTCCGTTATAACTCTAAATTTTCAAGCAAATTAGCACGATTTGGCGGCAATTTCAAGCCGTGAGTTTGAAAAAAGTTCTTGTTCAAAAAAAACTCGGTCATTTTGAGCAAATCCCTTATTTCTTCTGGGCTTGGCTCATAATTTTGCTCCACGATAAACTGTGGAAAACTAAACAATCTGTCCTTATAGGGCGCGCCGGCTTCAGCGCATACCGCCTTGCCGGTTTTGGGTGAAACATAGCGCAGATTTTCGGTCGTACCGGTGGCCGAACACTCACTCAAATCAAGCGATATGCCCAAAAAGTCCAACAGATGAAACTCAAAAAAAGCATAATTGGCCAGCCAATTTTTTTGATTTATCAGCCCGAAAAAGCTCTCGATATAGTAATATAACCTATCCAAGGCCAACTGCTCGGGCATGCAGATATTGCACAAGCCGCACATTGCCGCCAGAGTTTCCAATTTGGGCATTTCGGCAATGAAATTGACGGCATCGGGGCTTATCAGCTCCACCCTCAAACTCAGCATATTTTCATCAACACGGGCATAAGCCTCAAAGCTGACCTTATTGCCCAGCTGATAAACCCCTAAGTTTTTTTTGGTCAGGGCATTTTTGACAAAACCTACGACCTTGCCATGCTCTTTGCTGACAATACTCAAAATGGCCGAGCTTTCGCCGTGCCTTTTCACATTGACAATATAGCCTTCGTCGCTGAATTTCATCTCTTAATAGGGTTTTACCATTTCTTTGGTGATTTTGTCATAAGCCATCAGCTCGGAAATCACCTTTTTCATATCTTTCAATGCAATGGTGTTGGGACCGTCCGACAAAGCCTTATCGGGGTTATCATGGGTTTCCATAAACACGGCGGCAACACCCACAGCCACGGCTGCTCTGGCCAAAACCGGTGCAAATTCTCTTTGACCGCCGGTACTTGCCCCCATTCCGCCGGGTTGTTGCACGGCATGGGTGGCATCCATAATCACCGGACAGCCGGTATCGTTTGCCATTTGCGGAAAACCTCTCATATCGGTGACCAAGGTATTGTAGCCAAATGAGGCGCCGCGCTCAGTCAGGCAGACATTATGGTTGCCGGAATCATCGCATTTTTTGACAATATTTTTCATATCCCAAGGGGCTAAAAACTGGCCTTTTTTGATATTAACCACCTTGCCGGTTTTGGCGGCGGCCACGACCAAATCGGTCTGGCGGCACAAAAATGCCGGAATTTGCAACATATCAACGTGCTGAGCGGCTATCGCACACTGCTCTTTTTCGTGAATGTCGGTGACAATCGGCAAATCGGGAAAGCGTTTTTTGATGTCATCAAAAGTTCTCATGCCTTCTTCCAAGCCCACGCCTCTGGCCCCGTTAATCGAGGTGCGGTTGGCTTTGTCAAAAGAGGCTTTGAAAATATAATTAATGCCAAGCTCGCGCGTGATTTTGACCATTTCTTCGGCAATCATCAGGGCATGGTCGTGGCTCTCAATTTGGCACGGGCCGGCAATGATGGCTAAAGGCAGATTGTTGGCGATGGCAAATTTTCCGATTTTGATTGTTCTTTGTTGCATTCTTCTTTTTCCTTGAAAGTTTGTACAATATATTTTGCTTAGCAAAAAACTCTTATCTTCGCAACGTTTTTCCGCAACTTAAAAACAAAAAACCGCCTCGGAGATATTTCTCTTTCGGCGGTTTTGGCTAACTACAACTAAATTTTGAACAAATGTTTCAAATAAGCCTGATGTTTCTCAATCAGATTTTCGACATAGGTTTTTCTGTCCGGCTCTTTGCCCTGCGCCTCGTTGGCTTGGGGCTGTCTGGCAACGTAAAAACCGGCTGAGAATATGACCCCGCGGCGCAGTTCTTCAACCTTTTGACGTATTTGGGTATAGCGGCTTTGCGACGTGATAACCAACACTCTTTTGTTGGACACGGCTTCGGCGATATCCATTACACCCAATTGGGCAAAAAATGATATGTCGTCAACACATAAGGCACTCAGCAACCTGATGATATTTCTCTTTTCACTTTGTTCATTTTCAGAACATTGGATATATACTTTGGGAGAGATATCATGACGGAGTTTTATCTCTTGATAAATATAGGCCGCATTGACCAAAATTTGCAAATCTTCCACCGTCGGAATCAGCAAGACATCAAACGGCATAATGTTTTTATAATAGCTTGATATGCCTTCTTTGGAGGCGTTTTTCTCTTTCAAAACCCGAACTCTGGAAGCATAGTGGCGACCGATTGCAAAATCTACCATCAATTGAATATAGTCCGTATCATAATCGGGACGTACCAAAGCCAACTTTTTGATAAAGTTCGGCCTTTCTTCAATTAATCGGGAATAATACAATTTATCGGCAATCAACATTCCGCTTCCCGGCAAATCCAGCGCCGAAATTTGGTCAATGAAGTTTTGAACCTGTTCCGGCGTTGGCTTTGAACATAAGTCCATGTCCAAATTGTAGGTGTTGTAAAAAGAATGCTTTTCCCTGATTTCTTGAGCAATTTTTGTGCTTAATTCATCTTTGCCTTTTATCAGAAATGTCATATTCTTAAATCTGGTGTCCATTCTGAAATCAAAACAATCTGAAAAATTTTGCACCTCTGCTTGTGTTTTACAAACATTGTCCATAGCTTTTAATGTACACATAGTCTTAAATTTAAGTTAATAATAAATAAAGTGCCTTTTTTATAGCACGCTTTTTTCAGATTGCAACAAATATAAAAAACAAGCTCCTCAAAATTGTTGAAGAGCTTGTTTTGGCTTTTTTTATTTTTTATTTTGTTTGTCAATTGCCGCTTTGACAAAAGATACAAACAACGGATGCGGATCAAACGGTTTGGACTTCAATTCGGGGTGGAACTGAACACCGATGAACCATGGATGCGCCGGAATTTCAACAATTTCAGGCAATCTGCCGTCCGGAGATTTTCCGGTGATGACCATGCCGGCATCGTTCAATTGTTTTTCATATTTGATATTAACCTCATAACGATGACGATGGCGCTCAGAAATTTTATCGGTGCCGTAAATTTTGCGAACCAAAGAATCTTTGGCCAAAATGCAAGGATAAGCGCCCAAGCGCATGGTGCCGCCCAAATCTCCGTCTTGGGTGCGTTTTTCTTTGTCACCGTCTTTTTCCCATTCGGTCATCAGGCCGACAACCGGTTCACAATTGGGGTTCAACTCGGTGGTATAGGCATTGGCAACGCCTGCTACATCGCGCATGGTTTCAATTACGGCCATTTGCATACCATAGCAAATGCCCAAGAACGGAATGTTGTTTTCACGGGCATATTTCACGGCTTCAATCTTACCATTGGTACCACGTTGACCAAAGCCGCCCGGAACCAAAATGCCGGAAACATCGGACAAATAAATATCCGGTTCGCTCTTTTCCAACAACTCGGAGTCGACCCATTTGATTTTGACTTTATATTTATTGGCAATGCCGCCATGAACCAAAGCCTCGTGGATGGACTTATATGCCTCCAAAAGCTGCATATATTTGCCGACCACGGCAATTTTAACCTCACCTGCCGGATGACGAATGATATCAACAATTTTTTCCCATTTGCTCAAATCAGGATCACCGTCACACTCAATGCCGAAGTGTTTGCAAACTTGTCTGTCCATGCCTTCATGAGAATAAGCCACCGGCACTTGATAGATGTTGTCTACATCCAAAGCGGCAATCACATTCTCTTCTCTGATGTTGCAGAACAAAGCAATTTTTTTCTTTTCATTTTGCGGAATCGGGCATTGAGAACGGCAAAGCACCATATCGGGCTGGATTCCGTATTCTTGCAATTTTTTAACCGAGTGTTGGGTCGGTTTGGTTTTGAGCTCACCTGCGGTCGGAATATACGGCAGCAAGGTCACGTGAATGAACATGGCTCTGTCACGCCCCAAATCATAAGCCACCTGACGAATGGCTTCCAAGAAAGGTTGGCCTTCAATATCACCCACCGTACCGCCGATTTCGCACAAAACAAAATCTTCATCGCTGATGTCTGACAAAATGAAGTCTTTAATCTCGTTGGTCACATGCGGGACAACCTGAATGGTGGCGCCCAAATAATCACCATGACGCTCTTTATCAATCACGCGTTGATAGATTTTGCCGGATGTGATGCTGTCGGTTTTGTGACAGGCCACACCGGAAAAACGTTCATAGTGACCCAAATCCAAGTCAGTTTCGGCACCATCATCGGTCACATAAACTTCACCGTGTTGATACGGGCTCATGGTTCCGGGGTCGACGTTCAAATACGGGTCCAACTTTCTCATGCGAACCTTGAAGCCTCTGGCTTGCAAAATGGATGCCAAGGAAGCTGATGCCAATCCCTTTCCTAAGGAAGAAACAACACCTCCGGTGATGAATATAAATTTTGTTTTATCAGACATTTTTGTTCCTTAATTTAAAGTGAGAGAGGCACCTTCCTTGAAAAAAGGTGCCTCTATGTTGATTAAATGCTTCATTAATCTGCCGCTACCGGAGCTTGAGGCTCTGAATTTTGAGTGGCAGGAGCGGAAGTTTCTACGTCCAGAATGGAGTTTGACGGACGTTCATTTCCTCTATGATATATTGACAGTGAAATACTGGTGATGATGAAAATCGTTGCCAAAATTGCTGTCAAACGGGTTAAGAAATTGCCTTTGCCGCGTGCGGTTAAGAAATTGCTGGCACCGCTGCCGCCGCCCAGACCATCCAAAGCACCGCCAGTGGAGCGTTGCAACAAAATGACGGTAACCAAAAAGATGGCTACAATCAAATGGACAACCAATAAAACTGTTCCCATAACTTATATCCTTATTCTTTAATTAAAAACCGGCATTTTTGGCAATGGCGATGAAGTCTTCAACTTTCAAGCTGGCACCGCCGATTAAAGCACCGTCTACATCCGGCAAAGCCAAAAATTCTTTAGCATTAGCCGGTTTGACGGAACCGCCGTACAAAATGCGCATTTTGTTGGCATTGCCTTTGCCCAATTTTTTGGCCAAAACTTTTCTTACGGCTGCATGAACTTCTTCAACATCTTGAGCAGTCGGGGTTTTTCCGGTGCCAATGGCCCAAACCGGCTCATAAGCAATGACGGTGTTGGCAGCCGTGGCGGTTTCAGGAACCGAACCCATGATTTGTTTGGTGCAAACTTCAATGGTCTTGCCGGCATCGCGTTCAGCCAAGGTTTCACCAATGCAGATGATGACTTTCAAGCCGGCATTGTATGCTGCTTGAGATTTTTTGCAGATAAGCTCATTGCTCTCACCATGGTCGGCTCTTCTTTCCGAGTGACCGGTGATAACATATTGGCAACCCAAATCTTTCAGCATAACCGGACTGATATCTCCGGTGTGAGCGCCTTTTTCAGCAAAATGGCAATCTTGTGCGCCCAAGGCAACTTTGGCACCGCGCAGGGCTTTTTTGACCGAAGTTAACAAGGTGAACGGCGGGCAAACCAAAAATTCGCATTCCGGTTTTCCCATTTTTTTGACTTCGGCGGCAACGCCTTTTGCCAAAGCAACACCGTCTTCCAGAAGACCATTCATCTTCCAGTTGCCGGCAATCATAATTTTTCTAGCCATTTTTTTGTCCTTTTACTTTTATAAAAAACACATTTGACTTCTATTTAGCATAACAAATTTTAATTTTCCAGATAAAAAAACTTTTCAACACCATTATTTTGTGAAGATTTTCGTGTATTATTTTAAATATTATAAAGACATCTGATAAAAATGTTTTATAATTGCCTCAATTTTAAATGTTTGTTTTAAGGTGGATGAAAATGATTACCAAATTGTCCAAATTTAAAGATTCTTGGATTATCAAGATTTTACTGACTTTAACCGCGTTGAGCTTTGTGTCTTTGTTCGGGATTACCGGCTATATCGGCAGTGCCGGCAAAAACAACCCCGTGATTGAAGTTGATGATATCAAAATCAACAAGGCCGAAATTAATGCTGAATATGCACACGAGTTGCAAATGGCTCAGAACCTTTTCGGCGAAAATCTTGATATTAATGAAGCCATGAAAGTGGCCATTTTGCAAAATATTATGCAAAAAGAACTCATCAACGCCATTATGCAGGCTTCCGCCGATGATTTGGGCGTGAGCATCAGCGATGATTATATCCGCAAAATCATTTTCTCTCAGGCCGAATTTTTGGATGCCAACGGAATGTTCAGCCACGAAAAATTTTCCCGCTTGCTCGCCCTCTCCGGCTGGAGCGAAGATAAATATATCCAAACCCTTAAATTGGATATTATCAAACAACACCTCGTTCAAGGTTTGGTCAGCGGCTTTAACGTTCCGCAATTTATGACACCTTATTTGGAAAAAATTGCCAACCAACAAAAAGTGTTCAAATATATTACCATTGATACTGACAAACTGCCGATTGACCGCAAAATTTCTCAAGACGAATTGGAACAATATTATCAAGACTTTTCCGTTCAATTTACCGAGCCGGAAAAACGCGATGCTTCTTTCATTGTTTTGAACCTGAATGATATGGCAGCTCAATATACCCCGTCTCAAGATGAAATTCAGGCTTATTATGATGAGCATATCGACCAATTTGTCACACCGGAAAAACGTAATATTTTGCAAATGGTCTTTGACAAAGAAGATGATGCTTTTGCCGCCATGCAAAAGCTCAATGCCGGTCAAGACTTCTATGCCGTGGCCAAAGAAATGGCTCATCAAGACAAAGCTGCAACCGAACTTGGCTGGGTGGCCAAAGACCAGCTCATTGCCGATATGGGCGATAGAATGTTTGAGGCCAAGAAAAACGAAATTGCCGGTCCGGTTAAGTCCGAACTCGGTTGGCATATCATGAAACTTGTCGGCATTCAGCCCAAGTCGGAAATGTCTCGCGCAACCGCCGATAAAAAAATTGTCGAAGAACTGCGTAAAGAACAGGCTTATGACATTGCTTATGAAAAAATGGCCAAAATCGAAGATGAAATCGGCGCCGGTAAAACTTTTGCCGAGATTGCCAAAGAAAACAACGCCACCATCTACAACGTTAAAGGAATCGATGATCAAGGCAAAGCCAAATCCATCAGCAAAGGTCAGGAAAAACTCTTGAAATCGACCGATTTTGTTGATGCCGTTTTCTCTTATAATGTGGATGAAATCAGCCAGGTTATTGAAGAAGAAGATGGTTTTGTCATTGTTAATGTGGATGCCATTGTTGATGCTCACCCGATGGATATTAATGATGTGAAACCCGAAATTGAAAAAATGTGGGCCGAAAATGAGCGCTCAGCCATTGCGCAAGAAATTGTCAATGACGTGACCCACGATTTGGAAAACGGCGATAACATCAGCGAAGTTGCCGCTCGTTTCAAACTCAAACTCAACACCACAAAACCTTTGAAGAGAAACGAAAACTTTGCCAACCTCAACGGCCTTCAGATGAAAGAAATGTTCCAAGAGCCGCTCAACAGCGCCAAGGTTTATGCGCTTGACAACATCACCATCATTGCCGTGGCCGACAAAGTGGTTGATGCCAACAAGAAGCTCTCCAAAGATGAGGCCAATGCTTTGTTGATGAAAACTTCAGCCGAAATTTCGCAAGAAGCCGCCAACCAGTTGGTTGATGCTTATGGCGCAAATTATAAGGTGAAGGTGGATTATAAAGAAGCCGGCTTGGGCGATATTTAATTTCCCTCTTCTATCAAACAACAAAAGCGCTTGATGCAAATCGGGCGCTTTTTTTTGATAAGGAAAAAATATAGACAAAAATTTTCTTGCTTCTTGGGCGCTAATGTGTTAGACCTTATCTCATCAACCAATTAAATAGATATAATTATGAACGCAAAAGCAAGAACTAAAACGGCCGATGCGGCCGTCAGCGGAAAAAAGCTGATTGCCAAGAAAAGTTTTAATCAAAACAAATTTCGGGCTTTTATTGAACTTCGTCACGAAAGTGAAATTTGGGTCAAAGGACAATTTATCCATTGGCGTTGGTTTAATGGACCTGAAATAGAAATCACAACTTTGGCTCCGGAGTTAAAACAAAAACTCTTGAATGCGCATTATTTTGTTTCTCGGCAAAAAAACGATGTGCTCAATGCCATTAAAATGGTTTGGCACGAAGCAGCCAAACAAAATGATTTTTTTCGAGGGGCTGACGAGCTTCAACTCAGTCGTCTGATTGCCAAAAAACGTTTTAACGGCGGACAGGCCGCGGCTTTTCTTGAAATGCGGCGTGCTTCCGAATTTTGGGTCTATGGCAAATTTTATGACCCGCGCGGTGTCAGAGGGCCGGAAGTGCAAATTGAATTGGAGATTTCCGAAAATTTGAAAGAGGAATTTCTGTTCAGAGAAACTTGGACCGAGCCTATGTCCGAAAAAATGCTGGAAATTGTTCATCTGGCATGGAAACAAGCCGCTGAAAAAGATTCCTTTTTTAAGGGTTTGACGGCTTAACCGCCCTTAAAGAAAAGGCGTTTTCCTCTATATTGAAGGAAAGCGCCTTTCTTTTTTTCTACAACGGATAATAGCCGACCTGCATGAAATCTACTGAACCGGCATTCAGATATTTCAACAGATAATCGGCATATGTCCGCCATTCTTTGATTTGATAAAATTGTGCCGTATAGTCCAATTTTTCCAAAAGCTGCGGGTTCAAAAAACTCATGAAATAGGTGATGTTTTTGTTCCGCCTCATGAGATAGGCCGAAAAATCGGTATCATTGATATAGCCTATGGTCAGTGCCTTAACATCTTCCAGCGGCTGATGCACCACGGCAAAACAACAATGGATTCCCCGACCGCAGAATTTGATGCTGGCAAAATCCATTTTACCGATTTTCATTTGTTTGATGATTTGCAATTGAAGGACAATATCTTGCTGATTGGCGCCCTCAATATTGAAGCAAAATCCATTTTTCTCGTTTTGATTATCCACAAAAACCGCCGGATAAGGTTTGACATAGGCCAACCTCTCCTGCAACAAATTTTCCTTAAACTGAGCTAAATTGATGTGCTTTTCTAAGGCCAAAAAAAACGGGAACTTCGGTTACCATAATTTTATTTTTTTAAGATTAGTAATATGCATAATTGTACTTTTAATGTTTTGTCTATATCACCTTTTTTTATAATTGGCAACCAAAAAGCCCGCAAGAAGCGCGGGCTTTTTCTTTTTTTTCATGACTTGTCTTATTCAATGCAGCAATCGACAGCTTTTCTGACAAAGGCCTTCATTTTGGCCAAAGCACCTTCGGGGGCTTTTTCTTCAACCACCGGCGTCGGTGCGGCAGCCAAATTTTCATTGACTTTAGCGGTTAGCTTTTTCACGTCTTCAACGCTGTCTTCCACCCATTTGACATCGGCCACGTTGAGCATATTCATATTGAGGCCCCAGAACAAGCAATAGAGCTCATAGGCTTGGTTGAACAGGTCGTAAGCCTGTTCTTTGTGCCCCAAACTTTGTTGCTTGGTGCCGACTTCCATCAGGCGCATGGATGAGGCCAGCAAGTGTTTGGAGATGCACCAGACCTCCCCTTCATAGGAAGGGATGATTTTTTGCATCAGATTTTTTCTTTTTTCACGCACTTCTTCAATCAAATCATAAAAAGCGGTTTTGCCGGTTTTGGCGCCGGAAAAGACCAGATGCTCTTCAATGGAAATTAAATTCATAATGGCGATGGTCAAATCTTGGTCAGATGACAAATCTTTGGGATTGACCTTTTTGGAACTGTCTATTCTTTCAACAAATTCTTTAACACTTTTGGCTTTGTTCATTTGTTTTACTCCATAAAACTCAATAAATCTTCAGCATTGGCGGTCGGGGTGCACAATGGATTGTAGTAAAACCAAGTGCTGACAAGCGCCAAAGCCACCACCGGAACAACCACTTTTTCAAACGGAAAATGGGCATGGCCGCCGTTTTTTGCCTTCATCCATTGATAAAAATCTGACGACCAGATGAAGACCAAAGCCCCCAAAACGGCACTGAACAAAAACGGATCAAGATAAAAAATGAGAATCGGTTTCGGACTATAAGTCAACTGGCCCATATACATAAAACCAATCATGGCCACGCTCAAAGTTACCAACCAAAAATCGCGGCCTTTGAAGTTCCAGCCTTTTTTGTCAAACCATTTGATGAGCCAGAAGCCCAACAAGGCCATAAAAGCGCCGCCCCAAACGCCGACCACACTGTCATCCACACCAAACTGGCGGGCAATTTCCAATGATGCGCCGACGGCCACGGTGCAAACGGCACAGGCCGGATTGGCCAAGGCAGGTAAACTAAAGGCGGTAATAAACATCAAAACCAATGCAACAGTCATTTTTTTATCCTTTTTCTCAACGTTTTCACATATATAATATATGTAATATATCAAAACTGTCAAGTGTTTATAATCAAAATCAATTTGAAAAATTTTATGCACTATTTTTTTGTTTATTATCGCCTTTTGACTTAAAAAAGCAATATTTAACTTCTGTTATTCAGCTTTCTTTTCGGTTTCCTCCTCATCATGCATTTTGAGATAACGTCTGGTCATCTTCAAAGCATTTTCAAAAGTTGAAGCCACGGAAATGCCGTGAATATCAATTCCTTCCTTATCAAAAGCATCGTGCAAAACACGACGCGGTTGTTTTTTGACGTTGGAAAGAATAATCTTGGTGTCGGTTTGCTGCAATTTTTTTACAAACTCGACAATGATATTGGCGCCGGTGGCATCCACAACCGGAACAAAGCCCATACGCAAGATGACGACTTTGGGGTGCTGGTGCGGCAAATTCATCTTTTTGAAAAAGCTCGAGATTTGTGAAGCGACGCCAAAGAACAGCGGACCTGAAAAGCGCAACGAAACCACACCTTTTTCATGCAAAACTTCGGTCAAATCGCGACCGCCGCCCACATATTCCAAAGAGGTTTCATCGGTTTCAATTTCCATCTCGCGGCTCATGCGGTGCATGAAAATGACGCTCGACATGATAAAGCCAACGCTGATGGCGGTGTTCAAGTCAACCAACAAGGTGAGCAAAACCGTGATAATCAATGTATATCTATCCCCTTTGGGACCCAACACCAATTTATACATTTTATCCAAGCCCAGCATGTTCCACCCAATCAGAATCAAAATGGCAGACAAACAAGAAAGCGGAATATATTTGGCTAAAGGCGCCAACAACAGCATGAACAAAACCAAGAAAACAGATTGCATCATGCCGGCAATCGGCGAATAGGCATTGGCTTTGAAGTTGGTGGCCGTACGGGCAATGGCACCGGTGGCCGGAACGCCCATGAAAAATGAGCAAATGATGTTGGCAAAGCCCTCGCCTATCAACTCGGCATTGGAGTTGTGGTTATCACCGCTCATACCATCGACCACGGTGGCGCTGAGCAAAGATTCAACACCGGCCAAAAAGGCAATGGTCAAACCGCTCGGCACAACTTTTAAGAACAAATCCAAATCAAAAGTCGGGATATGCGGTGCCGGCAAAAAGTGCGGGATTCCGCCAAACTGACTGCCGATGGTGACGGCATTGATGCCAAACATGCTCAAAATGCCGACCAAAACCGTGCCGCCGACCACGCTCAACAAATATGCCGGCCATTTGGGGTGTTTGGCTTTGGCATAAAAAATGATGGCAAAAGACAAGGCCGCAATCAACACAGAACTCCAGCTGAAGGTGCTAAGATGGGTTAAATAGGCTTTCCATTTGGGCAAAAAAGCCGACGGCAAGTCTTCAATTTGCAGACCGAGCAAGTCTTTGACCTGTGTGGTAATCAGCAACAGGCCGATACCAGCGGTAAAGCCGATGACAACCGGATAAGGAATATATCTGATATAGCTGCCGAATCGGAGCAAGCCGGCAACAATCAAAGCCAAACCGGCCACCAACATGGTCATGGCCAAACCGGCATAGCCAAATTGTTGCATCACCCCGAAAATGACAACAACAAAGGCACCGGTCGGGCCGCCGATTTGATAACGGCTGCCGCCTAAAAAGGCAATGAAAAATCCGGCAACAATGGCCGTGTATAAACCTTGAGCCGGTGTGACACCCGAGGCAATGGCCAAGGCCAAAGCCAACGGAATGGAGATGACGGCTACGGTCAGACCGGCAATGGCATCTCTTTTGAACTCATTTTTGCCGTAGCCTTTTTGCAAAACTTCTACCAGTTTCGGAGCAAAATTTTTGCCGTAAAAACTGGTGAAGCGATTGATTATCGCTAACATTTCTTTTCTTCTTTCTTTTTTTCTGAAATTTTTTGATTTTTTACACAGCGGCTATCAATACTACTTTTGTGTTGTCTGTCAAGACATCGGCACAAGTTTTTTGCAGATATTTTTGGGCTTGAACCTCACGCGTTTTTGCTCTATTTTGCTTTATATTTTGAAAGGTAAATTTTATGCAAAATTTGATTGAAAAAGCGCTTAACACACATCAACTTTCCAAAGAGGAACTGCTTTTTTTGTTGCAAGATGACAGCAACTTAGATGCCCTGCTCAAAGCTGCCGATGAAGTGCGCCGAGAATATGTCGGGGATGAGATTCATCTGCGCGGATTGATTGAATTTTCCAACTTTTGCAAAAACAATTGCCTTTATTGCGGTTTGCGGCGCGATAATAAAAATTTGACGCGTTACCGCATGGATGAAGAAACCATCATCGCTCTTGCCGCCCACGCCAAAGAAATGGGGCTTCACACCGTGGTTTTGCAATCGGGCGAAGATTTGCACTTCAACACCGAGCGGATGTGCCGCATTATCCGCGGTATCAAAGAACTCGGCTTGGCTTTGACTTTAAGCATTGGCGAAAAAACAAAAGAAGAATATGCCGCCTACAAACAAGCCGGTGCCGACCGTTATCTTATCCGCATCGAAACGACTGATAAACAACTTTATTTGGACAACGACCCCGGCATGAGCTGGGAAGAGCGCGCGGCTTGCATCCGCAACCTCAAAGCCTTGGGCTATGAGCTTGGTTCGGGCTGTTTGGTCGGGCTTCCAAACCAAAGTCTTGCTTCTTTGGCGGATGATATTCTCTTTTTCAAAGAAGTGGATTGTGACATGGTTGGAATCGGGCCGTTTATTCCGCACCCCGACACGCCCTTGAAAAATGCTCAAGGGAGACAACTTAATCTTTCACTTAAAGTGATGGCTTTGACCCGCTTGTTATTACCCGATATTAACATCCCGGCAACAACGGCGATGGAAACGCTTGCTCCCGACGGTCAAACCAAAGCCTTAAACGGCGGCGCCAATGTGATTATGCCGAATGTCACCCTCACCGATTATCGCAAATTTTATCAGCTTTATCCGGGGAAGACCACCACCGGCTATACCCCCGATGATTCTTTGAAAAAAGTGATTGATAAAATTCAGGCACTCGGCCGCAGTGTCGGCAAAGGATGCGGCATCAGCCCGCACTGGCTCAAAGAGCAAAAATAATGATTGCACCATCGCATAAAAAATGATATATTTTTTCTTAGAACAAAAATTATTAAGATATGAAAAAGATTAAAATTCAGCTGTCCAAGTTTCAGTTTTGGACAGTTATTCTGATAATTGTTTTGACGATTATCAGTTTTTTGCTCGGACGTGAGCAAGGTATCAAAGAAGAACGAAAACATCGCGATTTATCGTTTATGGAGATTGTGATGCCGAGCAAAGAAAACAAAGTTGCTTCCGATACCATTATTCACAAAAACCAATCGTGGCTCTTTTGCGAGCAGATGTTGAACGGCAATTTGGAGGTAACCAAGATTTTTTTGGAGGCAGCTCCGGCCGATACATTTATTGCCAAAGCCCGAATAGAGGTGGCCAAAATGCGCATGGAGATGATTAAGACATCGCGCCATCGCTATATTCGGCCGCAAGGTGCTTGGGGTAAATATTTGACCGATAGTTTGGGCGCTGAACCCAACACGGTTATTCTTTATGAAAACGGACTGGCGATTTATCGGAAAAATCGTTATTCCTTCTTTCATAAAGCGGCGTTGGAGATTGAGCCTTCTTCCTTGAGCGGAAAAGTTGAAATCGCCAAGGGTGTGGATGGATTTTACTATCCGGTTATATCCCGCGATAGCACCCTTATCCCTCTAACCTATTGGGGAGAAATTAAAAAAAGCAGTGAAGACTAAAATCTCACTGCTTTTTTTGTTTTTTGACTTTATACCCGATTAGCCAATCATTTCTTTCACGCGTTCTTTGATTTTTTCAACCACGTCTGATTTCGGGGTATATTTTTCTTCAAACGGAGCAACGGTTTCCCAACCCAAAGCCTCAAACACGGCTTGGATTTGGTTGACCACGCCCGGTTTCCAGCCATATGAGCCAAAAGCAAAACCTTTTTTGTTTTTGGGTTGCAGACCTTTCATATAGGTCACGAAGGCGGCCACACGCGGGAACATTTCATTGTTCAAGGTCGGGGTGCCGATGCAGATGTATTTGGCATCCAAGAAGTCTACCATAACTTCAGAAATGTCATGCCAGGTCAAGCAATATTTTGTAACCGGAATGCCGGCATCTTGGAAAACGGACATGACAGCATTGGCCAAAGTGGCGGTTGCACCCCACATGGTGTCATAAACAATCACGGCTTTGCCTTCATCTTTGCCGGATGCCCATTTGTCATAGGCGCTCAAAATGGCTTTGACTTCTTTTTCACCGCTCCAAATGCAACCGTGTGACGGAGCAATCATCTCAATGTCCAATTTCAAATCGGTAGCGGTACTCAAGGCTTTTTCGGCTTGGGCGCCGTAAGGATACAAGATGTTGGCATAATAGCTTTGAGCCTCGCGCATAACCACGTCAAACGGGGCCTCTTTGACAAACAAAGCATCGGTGCAATAGTGTTGACCGAAGCCATCGTTTGAGAACAAAATTTTGTCTTCTTTATCATAAGTCATCATCGAATCCGGCCAGTGGAGCATCGGGGTGGTGACAAAAGACAAGTTGCGTTTGCCGATATTTAAAGTATCACCGGTTTTGACAATGACATATTCCCAGCCGGTGGTATCATAGTGGTCTTCCAAAGCCTTTTTGCCCATGGCATTGGTGACGATTTTGGCTTGCGGTGCCAGTTTCATAATGGCGGGAATGCTGCCGGAGTGGTCTTGCTCAATATGATTGGCGATGACATAATCAATCTTGCTAAAATCTACCAAACTTCTGACCCGAGCCAACTGCTCTTCGGTCATGTAATGTTTGACGCCGTCAATCAGGGTGATTTTTTCATCCTTGATGAGGTATGAGTTATAAGTTGAGCCGCGCGGTGTGGTATAGCCGTGAAACTCTTTCAAGTTCCAATCTTTGGCGCCTACCCAGTAGATATCTTTTTTGATTTCTACGCCGTTCATATTTTTTCTCCTATTTAAATGTTTTTAACGCTTGCTATATAGATAATATCTAAAATTGTTATTGACAAGAGTAATTTCTTCTTTTAAATAATAATGATAACGATTATCAGTTTTATGGAAGAAAGATGAAATATTCAAAGCAACGCGAGCTGGTTTTAAAAACCTTGCAACAAAACATGGTTCACCCCACGGCGGACTATGTTTATGAGCTTTTGAAAAAAGAGCTTCCTTCCCTTAGTCTGGCTACGGTTTATCGCAACTTAAACCAACTGGCAGAAAACGGAATGATAAGAAAAATTGAAGGATTGGACGGGGCTATCCATTTTGACCACAATCTTGAAAAACATTATCATTTCATTTGCACAAAATGTAATAAGGTATATGATGTGCCTTATGATGTTGCTCCGGATTTGGCTGACAAAGTATCTGCTCAAACCGGATTAATCATTGAAAATTATGACATTTCATTTAAGGGAATCTGTCCCGAATGTCATAAAAAAGAGTTTCACTAACTTTTATTTATTGGAGAGATTACATGCAATTAAAAGGCTCTAAAACAGAAAAAAACCTGATGGATGCATTTGCCGGCGAATCTATGGCTCGCAACAAATACACCTATTATGCTTCAAAAGCTAAAAAAGAAGGCTACAACATCATCGCTGACAAGTTTGAACAAACTGCCAATAATGAAAAAGAACATGCCAAATTGTGGTTCAAACTCTTGCATGACGGTGAAATTGCCGATACCATCACCAACCTCAAAGATGCCGCTGCCGGTGAAAACTATGAATGGACAGATATGTATGCCCGCATGGCTAAAGAAGCCGAAGAAGAAGGTTTCACCAAAATTGCCTACCTCTTCAAAGCCGTCGGCCAAATTGAAAAAGGTCACGAAGAAAGATATCAAGCCCTTTTGGATTCTCTTTGCGAAGGCAAAATTTTTGAACGCCCGACCAAAGTTATTTGGGAATGCGCTAACTGCGGTCACCGTGTAGAATCTCCGAAAGCTCCGGAAAAATGCCCGGTTTGTGATCATCCGCAAGCCTATTTCTTCCAATTGCAAGAAACCGAATTCTAAGATTTTTTCTTTGCATCAATAAAAAAGCCTCCCCTTATCGGGAGGCTTTTTTTACTTTTGTTTTTCTTTCAGCCATTTTTTCCATGGCTGGCCGTTAATCAACATCCCTTTCAGATAAGGATTTTTGTTTTCCGGATAGGCAAAAACCAAATCTACCTTGGCTTTGTTCTCGCGAATCTCTTTATCTAAAATCGGGGCCGCCTCTTCCGGAATGTAATATTTATACACACTCTCAAAACGATTGGGGTGGCATAAATCATCATCAAACTGGGTGCAATCGGCGTCTTGCCAATTTAATCTTAAATAAAGATAATGTCCGGCAATCAAACTCCTCGGATCATAGCCTTCGGCTCGAAGCGTGATTTCCGGTGCATTCTTAATACCATTATGCACATACCATGCCCATGTGCTCAAAAACACAATCGGAAAGGCCAAGGCTAAACTCAACCAGACTTTTTTTGACATTATTTAGACTCCTTAATTATCAGCATTGTGTTGAGGTGCAACTTTTTCCAGCCATATATCAAACTCAAGAATAATACGCCGGAAACAATCAACCCGACACCGGTGGTGACCATGCTGCCAAAAACTTGCAGATAGACAAAGAACAGACGCATGGCCATGCAAGCCGTGGCAATGTTTAACAATTTGACACGGTTTTTGATTAAGGCATAGGCCACAACCGTGCTCAAAATGGCCATGGTCAGCAAAAAGCCCCATAAATCCAAAATTGTGCGGTTGTCCGGCAAAACCATATAGATTATTGAAAAGCCAAGCAATATGGCCAAAACACAGGTCAATAAGCGAGAATAATTATATTTATAGCTGAAATAGCCAAAGCCGACATTGGCTAATATCAAACAACTGATGACTAATATTGAACGATAGTTATCGCCATTCAAAATATCGTCATAAAAAATGCCGCTGAACATGTTGCTGGCGCCAAAATCCATCAACACCACCAAGGAGACAATATCAAACCCGAGCCAAAACTTCATGGCTTTGATTTGCGGCGCCAAACGGGTGCGAAAATAGTAAGAGACAAAACGATAAACATAGGCAAAGACCAATATGCCGCAGACCGAAATGGCAAACGGGAACGTGTGCTCAATGATTTCCAGTAATTCTCTAAAAAAGTAAATATTGGTCAAGGTATCAACCGATGACGCTGTAAATATCGGCAGCCATATCAACGGCAAAACAATCCGCCGACTGATGATGACCAGCGGAAAAACCAAAACACACCACAAGAAATAGGCACTCAGCCCCTGTGTTTGGAGTTGATAAATCTGTGCCACCAGACCGATGCTGGCCAAAACCATCAGGCAAAACAACAAAAGCAACCCTTCAAAGAAAATGTCTTTGCCTTTGTAATTGCAATAAAAAACACCGGCGGCCAAACCCAGCATGATGAGAAAATCGGTGCTAAGTTTTATTGAATCGGGTATGATTTGCCAATTGGCCGATATCAGAGAAGCGATGCCCAAGGCAATGCAAAAGAAACCCAAGGCCAGCAACGGCAAGGTCAAAACCGGCTTGCGATTTTCTTTTTCATAAGCCGTGATATTCTTGACCTGCTCGGCCGTTATCAGATTTTGGGCTTGCCAAATTTCCAGTTTTTTTGAAATGCTCATCTCTTTCTCCGATATTAAATATAAGAAAAGGCAGAAATTCTGCCTTTTAAAATATTATCACGTTATCCGCCGTAACCGGCCAATGTGGTTTTCTTTTCCTCATAAAAATCTCGAGCTTCCACAATGGCTTTTTTGGCATCTTCAGGGCCCAAAAAGGCCTCAATTTTAACCTCTTTGTTCTCCAAAACTTTGTAGTCTTCAAAAAAGCGTTTGATGGTTTTTAAAATATGCTGCGGCAAATCTTCAATCGAATTATACTGCGCATATTCCGGATCATCTACATGCACGGCTATGATTTTATCATCGGCCTCGCCTTGGTCTATCATCTTCATCAAGCCAATCGGTTTGGCGCGCACAATTGACAAAGGCACAACCGGCTCTTGCCCCAAGACCAAAATGTCCAACGGGTCATTATCGGCACAATAGGTTTTGGGAATGAAGCCATAGTTGGCCGGATAATAAACGGCACTGTACAAAATGCGGTCAACTTTCAACAGACCGCTTAACTTGTCCAGCTCGTATTTTGTTTTGGAACCTTTGGGAACCTCTATGATTGCGGTAATAATTTCCGGCATATTTCTGCCGATTTCAACACCATGCCACGGATGTAACATTTTTCTCCTCTTTATCTTACATTTTTTCTCTTTTTCTCCGCTGATGATAGGGCATTTTGAAAAAGAGTCAAAGATTTATTTATAAAATGTGTGTTTTCAGGTATTTTAAAATGAAAAAAGACAGATAATCAAGCAGAATATCTGTCTTTTTATAGTTCATTTTGCTTCAAGAAAACGGCTAAAACCATCTTTAAACTGTTTTAATGTGCCGTTGACCTGAGTAAACTTGTAGTAAGCCACATTCAGCAGTTCTTCAAAAGAAATATTTTCGCTTTCTATTTCTTTTTTCCGCCTGATATAAGCATTTATTTTCTTATTGGAACGGGTTAAAACCGTGAAAAAGCTCACTTCTTTTATTTTTTCGCTCATTTCTTTCAGTTCTTTATATTCCTGATTGAACTGAGCAATGCGCGCCGCGGCCAGCTCGTTGTCGGGATGAAATTGTTTTATTGTGCTGTTCATATAATTTGTCAGCAAAGCCTTGTTATCCGAAACAGCCTGCATCTCGTGGTTTAGCTCGGTGGCACTGTGCGGAATGGTCAAAAGACTGACATCATACACGGCATTGTAAAACAAATTGAAAATTCCCTTTAAATCATGCCCGTTTTCTTTAAACAGGCTTGATGCTCTTGCGACTTTTATTTCCATACGCTATGTATTTTGGGTTAATAATTATCTTAAAAATTTTTTATCGGCTTTCTATCTAGCACCATTTTAGACAAAAATCAAGTTTTATTTGTCTGATTGATACACAATCATCGGGACAATCATTTCATTTTGTGTCAAGCCGGCGTGATGCGCCTTAAACTCGACAGAATCTATACCATCCGGCGTTTGATATTGCAAAATTCTGCTTCCCGTGGCCAAGGCCATATAATCGCCCAAAAACTCTCTGAACTTATGGTGCATCGGCCCCTCGCCGGCATAGCCTTGGCGCAAATATTCTTCCGCTGAAAGCAAAATAAAATCTTGTCCAAATCTTTGCTTGAACTCTGTTTCAAACTGCTCTTTTTTATCTTCTTTGACATAAAAAGCCACTGCACGCGGCTCAATGGCCGGCGGCAAGCGCAAGCAATCATTAATCTCTTTGATTTTTTCCAACCGTACATCTTCCGATATGTCTATCAAACCATGGTCGGCCGTCACAATCAACAGCGCATTTTGTAATTTTTGTGCCATGGATTCCACTCGTCTGTCCAAAGATTTGATTTTGGTTTTGGTCTTCTCGCTATAACATCCGGTGCGGTGCATGGTGGAATCCGGCTCTTTATAATAAGCCAGAATGAACTTTTTATCTTTTCCCTTAGAAAGCTCAACAATTTTGCCACAGACATCGTTCATGGTTTCTACATTATAGCCGCCCCAAAAACGCGCCACCCCGTAAGCCTTATATTTTCCTTGCTCATTGATTTGCTCAAAGAGCTTTTTATGGCTTAAAAACTCTTTGCCGACATCTACATCCAAACTTTTACCGGTATAAAAATCGCGCTTTAAAAACGGCTCGATATTTCTGCCATATTCCTTAAAATAGCACTGCCAGCCGGCCCAGCCATGTTCTTGCGGGGTTAAACCGGTGTAGATGCTGGTGGTGGCCGCCGTGGTCGTGGGCGGAAAAACCGAAGATATTTCTTTAACCAAATGCCGTCTTAAAAAACTTTTTTCCGAAAGATTGTGCTCCAGCATATCCACACCCATGCCGTCTAAAACAAGCAAGACCACGGTTTGATAATTTTTTTCTAAAAACTTATCCAATGCCGGCAAGGTTGAATGATGAATCGGACATCCAAAATACTGCAAAATCGAGTTGGCCAAGTTGACCAAACCGTTTTTATAATCGGGCTTACAAATTTTGTTCATATTCACTTCTCAATTTGGAAAAAGTATTGATATCTCTATATTTTTGTTCTTTTTTGTTCCACTGAGATTGCCTTTGGATACCTTCTAAAATATAGCCTGATTTTTGCGGCACGTTGGCAGATTTTTGGTTCAAAACATCGGTATGAATCACGATGCGATTGATGCCTAAACCAAAGAACTCTTTTTCCATGAGTTTGACCGCTTCTTGCATATAGCCCTTGCCGGCATGGGCACTTGAAATCCAATAGCCAATTTCCAACTTTTTATCATTTTCTTTGACATTTAGGGCAGAAATCATACCCATAAAATTTTTGTTTTCATCCAAAATCATATAATTAAATTCGGTGCCTTTGTCCCATTCTTTTTCGCAACCTTGCAGATATTCATAGCTGTCCTCAAGTGTGTAATCTTCCGTTGCCCAACCCAACCATGGCGACAGCTCCGGCAAACTTTTTTTGACTTCTTGATGATGCGCCTGCGCCGCGGCAAAACTTTTGACCGCTTTTTGCAGCGTTATTCTTGGTCCTCTCAAGGTTTGTGATGCAATTATCATTTTTTATCTCCCTCTTTTCAATTTAGAGTAGATTTTTTATTTTTATCTGGCAATATGTTTTTGTATTGTGGAGAAAATTTATGCTGAAACTTGTTTTACCGACGTCTCAATATTTAGATTCTGTTAAAGAAGCCATTACAGAATATCAAGCACACACATCACCTTTTGATATTCATTGTGTTGACAAAATGATTGAAGCGGCAAAGGATAATTTTGCAACATATTTTCAAGATATTGAAAATAAAAGACAAGGCATTAATTTGCCGGAAGGTCATGTTCCGAATACAACGCTTTGGTTGATTGATGATGAAAAATATATTGGCTCTTTTGATATTCGCCATGAGCTGAATGATTATCTCTTGCAAAACGGGGGGCACATCGCTTATCAGATTATTCCTTCTGCTCGCCATCAAGGTTATGTTAAAGCTGGTCTCAAATTAACTTTAGATTATGCTCGCAAAAATCTTGGCATAAAAAAAGCTCTACTTACTTGCGACTTCAAAAATATTGCGTCTTATCGTGCGATGACTTCGGTGATGCGTGAATGGGGCGGTGAAGAAATATCTCCTTCTCTGGTTAATGGACATCAAGAACATCGGGTATGGATTAATACGCAACCAAAATAAAAAAATGCTTGCTTTTATTTTGGAAGCGTTTTATATAATAGTTCGTTGTTCGGATAGTTGTTCAGCCCGGCGGAAACGTCCGCGGCGCGTAGGCGCTTGCATGGGGCTGATAAAAAGAAAATGCTCCGGTGGAGGATTTTCTTTTGAACAGGCGAAGATTTGTTAGTTTCATATTGAGCGACAGAGATAATATTGAAACGTTACAAATCGAGTGACCGAAGCGTAGTTGTTGAGCAAGCATTGCGAAACTTACGAAGCAAGACAAGATGTCGCTTATTATTTTGAATGATATACATCATCGGGACGTAGTTCAGCCTGGTAGAGCGCTTGCATGGGGTGCAAGATGTCGGAGGTTCGAATCCTCTCGTCCCGACCAGATAGAAAAAGACCTGCCTTAGTGCAGGTTTTTTTTGTATCTGTTTGGCGGGCGCAGGATTTAGAGCCTCCGAGAGATGAACCATCCCAATATTGCATTTAATAAATATTAAACTTTTGCTCCTATTTTGATTATTATAAAGTTGAAATTCGGAGCGAAAAAATGCAATATTTTTTTCAAAATCATAATTCTTCAAATTTGATTGTTTTCTTTGCCGGTTGGGGCTGTGATTATAATCAATTTGTCAATCTGCATGATAAGGTTGACGTTTTGATTTTGTATGATTATCAAAATTTGGAGCTGGATTTTGATTTTGAAAAATATCAACATATTGACCTTATTGCTTATTCGGCAGGTGTTTTTGTGTCTTGCCTTTTGTCGGATAAAATTCCCAATATCAGAAAAAAAATTGCTTTGTGCGGCAACCCCTATCTTTTTGATGAAGTGTTGGGAATCTCTGCAAAAAACATTCAGGTTTTGCAAAATATCTCTTTGGATAATTATTTGGATTTCAGAAAAAAATATATGGTTTTTTCTGAGGAAGAATATGAAAAATATAATAAATTGCAATCTTTGCGCTCAATTGAAAGCTGCCAAAGCGAACTTTCTTTTTTGCAAAAAATTTATCAAGAAAACAAAGATAAACTTTCGCCGAATTTTGATAAAGCCGTGGTTGCCGAAAATGACCTTTTGTTCAACGTTGCGGCTCAAAAAAATTTTTATAAAAATAAACTGATTGTCATAAAAAATGCTCGACATCACATTTTTTTCCATTTTAACAGTTTTGAAGAAATAACTCGGATATAACCTTGAGGAAAGATTTTTACATGGCCGATGATTTTGTATATTTAACTCCAAAACAATCTTGGTTTCTCAAAGGACTGGCCATATTTTGCATTCTTTCGCATAATTTTTTTCATCTTTTTCCGCCGATTACGTTTCAAAATGAAATGGCTTTCGAGGCTCAAAATTTTGCGCGTTTTTTACAAGATTTCAGCTGGAAAAATGTCTTGAATTGCTTTTTTTCCTTTTTTGGATTTTATGGGGTTTATATTTTCATTTTTCTCAGCGGATACGGCCTGACAAAATCGTTTGTTGCAAAGAAGCAAAATCCTTTGTTTTTGTCGGACGACATTGTCTTAAAATATATCTTTTGCTTTTGTTGTCCGTGGGGCTTTACTTGTGCTTTTCTCCGCAAAGGAGCTGGAGCGGATTGTTTTATGTTTTGACCCTCACCGCCAACTTTGCTCCCGGAACCCTTTTTTCGGCTTGCGGACCTTGGTGGTTTTTTGCCCTTATTATCCAGCTTTATCTTTTGTTTTGGTTTTGCTACAAACTCATTGATTATGATATTTTCAATATTGTTTTGTTGCTTTTTTCTTATACGATTGTCAGCCTTTATTGGGTGAACTACATAGGCTTGACCACTCTTTTTTATGCCAATGCTTTCGGACATCTGCCGGAATTTTGTTTGGGGATTTTTGTGGCTTGTTACGAAAACAAGCTATCCTTTCTCAACGCAAAAAAACTTAATGTTGCCCTTTTGCTCCTTGCCCTTATAATGCTCATTTTGGCTCAAATTTTTGTTTATGCGTTTATTGCCAGTTTTGTCTTCAGTGTTGTGGTCTTTTTGAGCGCCTATAAACTTTTTCCGTCCCAAAATTCTTTTTGGATATTCTGCGGCAAAATCAGCCCGTTGCTTTTTGGGTTTAACGGATTTTTTTATCGCGAATATTTTGTTTCTCTTGCCGAGCAAAGTTCTTCTGTTTTGGCGCAAAACAGCTACTGGATTTTGTGGCTGGCGGCAAATTTTTTGTTGGCTTTCGGGGTTCATTATTGTTTCAATTTGAAAAAATTTTTCTTGTCCCCAAAAGCCTAAACATCCCGCTTTTTCATCGGTCGAATTCTTGCCGCTTGCTCACCACACCAATCATATTGTTAATCTGATTGGCATTTTGGGTATTTCTGATATCAAAAACGTGTATTCCTCTTTTTCCCAAAGAAGCGTTTTCCAAAATCGTGCGAAATTGATTGTACGGAAAATTATCTTCCGAAGCCAAATTCGGCGCCGTGGCAAATGAAATATAATGTCCGTTTTCTTGGTTATCTATATGTCTGATTTCTTCTTTATTATGTATGATTGATAAATCATGTGCCAATTTGAAGGCCACCACAAAGCTCTGCTTATCCGGCATAACCGTTACTTTTGCCGGAAGTTTGTTTTCTTTATATTTAACCTGCTCATAAACTTGCGGCCGAAACATCTTCAAATATGGTTCTTTTCGGCCCTCATCTTGCGCATAATTGCTCATGAAATATGCCCCTGAATATTTGGGTTCCGGCTGCAACGGCAATGAAGCATAATTGATAAAAAATATTTGGCTTAATGCCTTTTTGACTTCTTGCGGATTGTAGAGTTGTGAGGCAATTTTTTCCATCTCGTTTATCCAGCGATGAGCACTGTAAAAACCTCCGCAATAGGTTAAAATGTTCAGATTACCCATGTTTTCTTTGAGCTCTTCGGGCGTATATGGTTTGCCGGCAATGACTTGATCATTTTTATCAAGTTTGATATCCGTGCCGATATAATCCAGCAGATGTTCCCGCACAAAAGTTTTATCTTCCGGCGTGATAAAATCAACATTGTGTTTGGCCGTGTTTAAGGCTAAGTAAAACTTTTCGGAACGCGGTTGTTCAATGGAAAGATGGGCCACATAAACATCTACCTTTGACCCAAAAATGCTTTTATCATCCAGCAAATTATGGATGTTATTATAGGTCCATTTTTGCAACTCCTGCTCGTTTACCTTGATGTTGTACGGCATTGACAAAATCAAAACTTTGCGTTTGGGATTTGGTTTTTCTGCCTTGACATATTTGGAGTGCAGCAGGTCCGACGGCGTTTCCACCCGCCAAAAATAAAAAGGATGATACGGGGTGAAATTGAACTTGTTGTTTGGCACTTTTCCCGTGCAGGAAACCGCATATTTTGCCGAAGCTCGATATAATGATATCAAATCTTCATCATTGGCATGTTTTCTTTGCAGGGTGCTTAATTCTTTTTGGGCATCTCGGATATATTTGTTTAGTTGCAAACCAAAATATATCAACTTATTTTCATCAATTTTCAATCCGGAAAAATCAAATGTCGGCAAGCCGCTTTTGTAAAAAAACTTATTGACTTCCGACAAATATTTTTCAACTCTTTCTTCTCTTTTATAATTTTCATCAGGCAAAAAATATGACTGACGAATCACGTCGCATTCAAACATCTCATGAATGACGTCGGCCAAAGGATTGTTCTGCATTTTTAATCTTTACTTAAAAAAATTGTTATTATAATAGCTTATATTATCGTTGGGAGAAATGATTTGTCAAACTATAAAAAAAATTGTTACACTACAAACGGCAAGCCACAAAAATTGTTGCTTTTTATCCACGGATACAACGGCTCTCCGGAAGCTATTGACTATGCTATTCAAGCGCTTTTACCCAAACTCAAAGACACCATGGTTTGTGTGCCCTACGCGCCTCAGGTTTGCGAAAAAAATCCTGAAAATTTGCAATGGTTCAGCTTATATCAGTTTGATCCCGAATCAAAGTTTAGAGACAGTCAAACGCCGACACCGCAAATTTTTGACATCTTTCAAAATTATGGCGAATCGGCCTTAAAAGCGGCGGCGGAGATTAATGACTTTGTTGATATGGTGCAAAAACAATATCATATTGATGATGCGCATACTTATATTTGCGGCTTTTCTCAAGGAGCAATGCTCTCCCTTTATACATCTTTGACCAGAAAACAAAAAATCGGCGGTTGCATCGCCATTGCCGGCATTGTCCCCGGAATGAATGATTTTTCCAAACATATTGTTTCAAAGCCGCCGCTTTTGCTTTTGCATGGCGAAGATGATGGCACGGTGCAATATAAAACCTTGCCGACAACCATCAATTTTTTGCTTGAAAACGGATTAGATTTGCGTGTGCACACGCATATTCATCTGGCGCACCAAATGAATGAAGCCGAGATGCAACACGTGGCCGATTTTGTAAACGACGGCCAACGCTGATTAGCAAAACAGTTTGAGAAGTTTTATAAAATATGAGGGCGGATTATCCGACTTGGCAAGGTTGTAGGCGATATATGAGAGCATGGCAAAGTCTGTTTGCGTGACATCTATTTTATCATCCACCAGCTCATTATATCTCTTAATAACTTCAACGGCCAAATTGCGGTTGATTTTATAAAGCGGAAAAAAGTCTAAATATTTGGGCTGAACAACCGTATTGGCAAAGTCGATTATGCCAACCAAAATATCTTCCTTTTTGGGATTAATCAGCATATTGCTGCCGCTCAAATCATTATGGCACAATGCTAAAGTTTCATTTTTATTATCGCACTTAAAATCATCCAAATCAAAAGAACTGACCTTTTTTAAGGCCAATCTTGCTTTAGCATAATCAAAATCAGCTTGTTTGGTTACGTCCCAATTATCAATTGTTTCATTGGTGGGCGGAAGGTGCAATTTGGTATAGTCGATTTGGTGCATCATCGCAAAAAACTCAGCAAAAGTTTGCGCCAAATTTTCTTGCTTATTTTTGGGCAAAGTTTGAACCTTTACGGCATTTTCATCGTCATCGCGATTGTCACAAATTTTGCCGATAAATTTTTTCACCACCGAAAACGGATATTCGCCCTCGACCAAAGATATTTGATGAATTTTATTTTTGAATTTGTTATCCAGCAACGGCCAAATCTCGTTCAAGATTTGATTTTCTCTTTGCATGGTTTGCCAGACAATCTCGGCTTTGGGAAAACGCACAACTTCATCCCCAACTGCAAAAGCAAAGGACTTGGAACCGCCAACCATTGCCCTCACCTCGCCTTTACAACCTGCTTTTGAGATAATCTCTTTTATCACATTGATGTCTTGCGCTTTCTCTTTGGTCAAATAATTCATTATCGCTCCCCTTTGATAAATTCCGGTGGAATGACGCCGTCTTTTAAGACCAACAGATAATGTTTTATCACGCCGAAAATTAAACCTTTGGAGGAATCACATTTGTGCCACGGCAGCGGAGACAAATCAATCTCCTCTTTTGTCACTTGATAAAAATGCTCATTTATGCCGCTTGCCTCCGAGCCATCTTTGCACCAGATGCTTTCAACCAAACCGGCATTGATTAAACCTTCCAGCTCAAAAGAATATAATATGCTTCTATCAACAAGAGCTTTCAACACTTTATCATTTCCCTGCCAGACAATCGGTTCGGTCAGGCAAGAGATGGCGCAGCTTCTCCCCTTAAAAGTTTTTTCCAGCCAGTTGATAATATCTTCTTTTTTATCCGAGCCCACACGTTTGACATAAGAATGCAAGTTGCTGTCAATTTTGGAAATGGATTTTATCCCCTCCCTCAAAATCGTGTTTTCTTTCGGGGCATAGTGATATAAACGCATTTTTATCTTCCTCTTAAGCCTGCAGGTTCCAGAGTTTGGCGAATTTGCCTTGTTTATCAAGGAGCTCTTTCGGGGTGCCGACCTCGATGATTTTACCTTCTTCCATCACCACGATTTTATCCATATTCTTCAAAGTGGACAAGCGGTGCGCCACGGCAATCACGGTTTTGTCTTTTATCAGTTTTTGCAAAGATGACTGAATGAATTTTTCTGACTTGCTATCCAAGGCCGAGGTGGCTTCATCGAGCAACAAAATCTTGCTATTCTTCAAAATGGCTCTGGCTATTCCTACCCTTTGTCTTTGACCGCCGGAAAGTTTGACACCCTTATCACCGACCAAGGTTTTATACCCTTGCGGCAGATCTTTGACAAACTCGGTGATATAAGATTTTTCCGCGGCGTTTTCAATCTCTTTTTGCGTGGCCTTAAAGCTGCCATAGCTCATATTCTCCGCCAAACTGCGATGAAACAAGGTCGTGTCTTGCGGGATGAATGAGACGGCCTCATGCAGGCTTTCTTGCGTGACCATGGACACATCTTGACCATCAATATAAACTGCACCTTGCGGGGTGTTAACCAAGCGTTGCAACACATGGAGCAAAGTGGTTTTGCCACCGCCGGACATTCCGACCACACCGATTTTTTCACCCGCCTTGATTTTCAAACTAAAATTATCAATTGCCGGCTTTTTATGATTATAGCTAAAGGTCAGATTTTTAAACTCAATCTCGCCTGATTTTATTTTAAGTTTTTTAGCGTTCGGCGCGTCAACAAACTCCGGCTCGGCCTCTAAGAGATTCAAATTGCTCTGCAGTTTGAACAGCTCGGTGCGATAATACATCCATTGCACGGAAAGATGGCTCAATATCGTACCCATACCGCGCCCCACCGTCAGCAGATAAACCACATTACCGACATTGATGATGCCTTTGGCCCACAAAACAACGGCATAAATAATCATTGCAACATCAAAGAGCATGACGGTTAGGTCAACCAGCATATAATTTTTGTTTCTGAGCCAAGCATTTTTACGCATGGTTTTGGCGACAAGCGCATAATCTTTGCTCAGCTTTTTCAGCTCTCTATTCAAGCTCCCAAAAATTTTTAAGACCAGATAATTGCTTATCATATTGGTGGTTTTGCCAAAGACTTTGTTTTTCATATTTTCTTGTTGTTTGGAAGCCTGTTTGGTGTTGGCGGAAAGTTTATGAAAAAAGATAAAAAGCAAAACCGATGCTATGACATAAACAAGTGCCATCGGCAGATAAATTTTGCCAATGAAACATAGGCTTATTATCAATGACCAAAACTCCGTACCAGCAAAGACAAAAGTATCGCCGATTGAACTCCAAGCCGCGGTGGTGCGTCGAGAGCCGTCTATTTTGGCATAAATATTGCCGGCCGAATTTTTGCTCCAAAAATTTTTGTGCAAGCCCAAGACACCCACAAACAAATCTTTTCTGACCTTGATGCCTAAGGGCGAAATGAGTTTGTTTTGCATCAGATACATGGCCATCATCATCAAAAGATTGCCGCCGACCAGCACCACGGCCAAAAAGATGAAGGTTTGGATAAGATTTTGCCATGCCGGCTCACTGATGTCTCCGGCATTTATCAGATTGACAATATCGCTCACATACCACGGCGCAAGCTGTCCGCAAAGCGCCACGAGCGGCACCAAAATAAAAATTGCCAGAAAACGGAATTTGACCGGCAGATAATATTTTTTCAAAAAGCTCCAAAGTGAATTATTGTTCATTGTTTTCTCCTTTGAGTTTTTGTAATTTCCAATATTGCCAGAATTTGCCTTTCTTTTTCAATAGATCATCCAGCTTGCCGTCTTCGACGATTTTGCCTTTTTCCAGCACGATTATTCTATCCATATTCTTCAAGGTGGATAAGCGGTGGGCCACGGCAATCACGGTTTTGTCTTTGAGCATGTTCTCAATGGCTTTTTGAATGTAAAATTCCGACTCACTATCTAAGGCCGAGGTGGCTTCATCCAAAATCAAAATCGGGGCATCTTTCAACAAAGCCCGTGCGATCGACAAGCGTTGCATTTGCCCGCCGGAAAGCTGATTTTGCGCATTTAAAATGGTTTGATAGGCATTGGGCAATTCTTCAATAAACTTATCGGCAAAAGCCTCAACGGCGGCTTGTTTGATATCTTCTTGTTTGGCGTTTGGTTTGCCGTAAGCAATGTTTTCGGCAATTGAGCGCTCAAGCAAGGCAGAAGTTTGCGGCACGTAAGAAATTTGTTCATGCAGGCTTTCTTGCGTGACATTTCTAATGTTTTGCCCATCAATCAAAATTTCTCCGTTTTGAATATCATAAAAGCGTTGTAACAAACTGATTAAGGTTGATTTTCCGCCGCCGGACATGCCAACCACGCCAACCTTTTGTCCGGCCGGAATTTGCAAGTTGAAATGATTGAACAGCGGCTTATTTCCTTTATAAGCAAAGCAGACATCTTTAAGCTCAATTGTTCCTTCCTTGACTTTCAAGGTACCGGCATTTTCATCATCGACAATCTCGTGCGGGGTGCTGAAGGGAATCAGATTGGTTTTCATCTCGGCAAAAATGGAGCTATAGACAATCGCCCTATGGATGAGCCATGAAACCGTGCCGGCCATATCTTGCAGAAGAAAGAAAATCAACACCACGTCGGCGGTGGTAATGGTTTTATTTTTCCACAATACAAGAGCATAAAGCACAAAAGACAGATAAACCAAGTGAAAATAGAGCTTTTCTCCTTGCGATTGCAAAGTTTCCATATTAACCGATTTGTTGGTCTTATCGGTTTCATCTTCTAAAACCTTATCGGCGCGTTTTTGCTCATATTTGAAACCATTGAACAAGCGCACAAAAAAGTGGTTTTGCAGGGCATCTATCATCTGCCCGCTGACTTTGCTTCTGGCCTCGGTCATCGCGGCACGCAGGTTCATCGATAATCTGCCGATTTTGAGCAACACTGCAACCGATACCAGTACGAAGGCTACAAAATAAAGCGAGAATGGGACATTTACGATGGCCAACATTGCAAAAACCACAATCAGCCGGAAAATATCCGACAGATAATATAAAACAGATTGATAAAATGAGGAGCTATCGGACAAAGCATTGCTTTTTTGGGCTAAGGCTCCGGCCATATTATCGGCAAAAAAGCGCAAAGAATGGCCGTTGATATATTGAAAACAATCTCTACTCATCTGCTCAAAAACACGCGGACGCAAAAACATTTCCGTGAGCAGATTAAACAAAACAAACAAGATTTTGGCAAGCAAGGTTGTTGCCACCACGCCCGCCAGCAACCACCAAAGAGAATCGGCAATATCGGCAAATTTGACATTTTCACCAAACAAGCCCACCATTTTGGAAAAGAACCACGGAGAAAGTTTGCCGGAAATCACGTTAACCACGCAGCAAGCGCAGATGGTGAAGAAAAGCGTTTTGTTGCGCAGGGCATAGCGCCATAAAAAAACGAACGGATTGCTCGGAAAAGGCTGCATCTAATATTCCTTAAAATAAGAGCTTCCGAAACAAGTTCGGAAAGACAAATTAATGGTTGCAATATAGCACTTTTTTTGTGTTCAAGCAATCTTTATTTTGCTGATAAAAATTTTATTGTCGTTGCAACATGGCGCTTTTGATGTTAGGCTATGCTCAGTTTTAACAAGTGTGATTTATGAAAATGGCTGAAAAAAAATCTGTTTACCTTTCCAAGCCCCAACTTGAGGCAGAACTTGAGCGTTGTTTGAACTGCAAAAATATGCCTTGTATGAAGGCTTGCCCCGTGCACTGCAATCCGCAGGCTTTTATTGCCGCCGCCAAAGCCGGCAACGGCGAAATCTCGGCCAAGCTGATTTCTGATGAAAACCCCTTCGGGCAAACTTGCGGCCTTATCTGCCCCGATAAGTTTTGCATGAAAGCCTGTACCCGTCGGCATATTGATTTTGCCATCAATATTCCCAAAGTGCAAGCCACGCTCATGGAAAAATTTCGCAACTTCAAATATGATTATTCCGAGGTTGTTCCCAACGGCAAAAAAATTGCCATTGTCGGCGCCGGTCCCTCAGGCATTGCCGCGGCTTATTTTTTGGCGCGCAACGGCTTCAAATGCGTGATTTTTGAACGTGGCTCACAAATCGGCGGAGCACTCAACCTCATTCCGCATGAGCGCTTGCCGCAAGATGCCATTTTGAAAGATTGGGAATTTGTCAACAACTCTGCCCTAATTTCGGTGGTTTTTGAGGCGCAAATTTCCACCCCGTCAGATTTGTTCTTACAAGGTTTTGACGAGGTATTGATTGCCGGTGGCGAACCCAACTGCGGCAGACTCAATATTGAAGGCGAAGATTTGGCCGTGTCTTATCTTGAATATCTGGCCAAGCCCGAAAAATACGTTACCAAAGGCAATGTGGCCGTGATTGGCGGCGGCAATGTGGCTGCCGATTGCGCGATTGTGGCGCAAGCACAAGGTGCCGTTTATGTGGAGATGTTTGTGCGCCGCGGTTTGGCGGATATGCGCATAACCCCTGCCGAAAGACACGAGATTTTGGAGCGCAAGATTAATGTTTCGGCCGGCACCAGCCCTGATAAAATTATCAAAACCGGTGAAAAATATTCTCTTTATGTTCACAAAAATCGTTTTAATGGCGAAAAATGGGAACCTATTTCCGATACTGCCGTTGAACTCCCCGATTTTGATTTGATTATCCGTGCCATCGGGGCTAAAGCCGATGAAAAACAAGATGACCAGCGCCTCATCTATATCGGCGATTGCAAAACCGGCGGTTCAACTTTGGTGGAAGCCATGGCTGATGCCAAAAACACCGCCTTTGAGCTCATTAAAAAATATCAAGCCTAAAAAAAAGCCTCTCATTTGAGAGGCTTTTTTCTTTGCTTACTTCAGGTTTTGCTTGAAAAAGTTTTCAATCTTATCAAAGGGGATTTTTTCCATATTGTCATATAAATCAACATGGTTGGCGCCTTTGATAATCATCAGCTCTTTATTCTTGCCATGAAGTTTTTTGAATGCATCTTCACTAAAATAGCGGCTATGTGCTTTTTCGCCATGGAGCATCAGCACCGGATTTTTAATCTCACCGGCATAGCTTAAAATCGGCATATTCATCAATGACAAAGAAGATGTCATATTCCAATTGCCGTTAGAGTTGATTGAGCGTTTGTGAAAACCGCGTTTGGTTTTGTAATAACCATAATAGTCTTGCACAAACTGTGGTTCGTTGCCGCTCAATTTTTCCGGTAAGCCGGGCATGGGGGCATAAGTGCCATTTTTATAATCTTGCGTGCGTTGGGCGTTCAACTGCTCTCTTAGCTCGTAACGGGCTTTGGCATCCATGGCATCAAAATAACCCTTGGCACTGACGCGGGTCATGTCATACATGGTGGAAGTGACCGTGGCTTTGATTCTCGGGTCCATAGCGGCCGCATTCAAAGCAAAACCGCCAAAACCGCAGATACCGATAATGCCGATTTTATTTGCATCAACTTCCGGCAAGGTGCTCAGATAATCGACCGCGGCGCTGAAATCTTCAGTATTTATATCCGGAGAGGCCACATTCCTGACATCTCCGCCGCTTTCTCCGGTATAAGACGGGTCAAAGGCCAGCGCGATGAAGCCTCTTTCCGCCATGGTCATGGCATATAAGCCCGAAGCCTGCTCTTTGACGGCACCAAAAGGTCCGGACACGGCAATCGCCGCCACTTTCTCCTTATCCAAATTTTTCGGCAGATATAAATCACCGACTAATTTAATGCCATAGCGGTTATGAAAGCTGACTTTCTTGACCTCGACCTTATCGCTTTTGGCAAAGGTTTTATCCCAAGCACAACAGCCATAAATTTTCCATGACACGGCCGCAACAACAACCAAGCCAATGATAATACCTAAAATCATTTTCATCTTGTCTCCTTTGTTTTAAGCGTTTTTGCCCATTTCATAGGCCTCAACCATCGCCGGCTTATCTTTAATCTCGCCTTTTTGCCATGCGCCCAGGCCATAAACAATGCCTTTTTCTTTGGCATTATCCAAGCAATCAAGCGTGAAGCCGCGCAGACCTTCAATCACTTTTTCAACATTTTCTTTTTGGTCATCGGCCGCGGTGATGATGTAATAGATATCCTTATTGCTCATTTCGGTGTATCTTGGCACACATCTATCAATAAAGGTTTTCATTTGGCCGTTCATGGCATAAAAATAAACCGGTGTGGCAAAAACAATGGCATCGGCTGCAACCATTTTATCAACCAGCTCGGCCATATCGTCTTTTTGCACGCATTTGTGTGTGTCATTGCAAACACCGCAGCCCAAGCAGAAATTGATTTTTTTATCTCTTAAAAAGATTTTTTCGACCTTGTTTCCGGCCTCGGTTGCGCCTTTGATAAATTCATCGCACAGCGTATCGGAATTGCCGCCTTTGCGGTAGCTTGCCGAAATGACTAATATATTTTTACTCATTTTTCAATCCTTCCAACCATTCTTTAACACTACTTCCAGCCATGGAGGCAAAACTGCCGCGAAAAGCCTCTGCACCGGTTACATTTGCCTCGGGGATAATGCTCTTAATATCGGAAACACTATGTCCTAGTCCACTACCACCATGGGTCATAAACGGGACAACCGTCTTGCCCTTAAAGTCATTTGCGGTCAGGAATGTGCGCACCGGAGAGGCAATGGTTCCCCACCAGCAAGGCGAGCCGACAAAAATGACATCATATTGGCTCAAATCAACCTTAGCGTTTTTAATGGCGGGGGTCATTTTCTCCTGCACTTCTTTTTTGGCTTGTTCGGTGGTTTGGCGATAATCCTCAGGATAAGCATTTACCGGCTCTATCACCAAAATATCTGCCGACAAATTCTCCTTAATTTTTTCAGCAATTTCTTGTGTGTTTCCGGTTTTGGAATAATAAGCCACCAAGACCTTATCTTGCGGTTTGATGACTTGCGCCGAAACATTGCCGGCGGCAAACAGGGTTCCAATCATGGCTAATAATCCCATCAGTTTCATCTTATTCTCCTTTGTAGGTTTCATTGATTATGGCAATGGCATTAAGGCTCCGCGGATAACCGATATAGGGTAACATCTCGGTGACGGCATCAAGCAACATTTGTTTGTCATTGCCCACGCTTTTATTAGCACCGGCATGCGCTTTGGCTTGCGGTTCCACGCCACCCATGGCCACCAAAGTACTAAAGGTTATCAGTTCACGTTGTTTGATGTCCAGACTGCTTCTGGTGTAATAATCACCAAAGCAGTTGGCAGAGAGATAATCTTGAATATGCTTTAACTCTTCCGGCGCATTGGCGCGCATGGAATCAATGTTCTCTTTGCCAAAAATTCCTCTTTGTGTATCCAAGCCTTTTTGCAACCTTGTTTCCACCGTGGTGTTGGCTTGCCCTGCTAACGGCAACTTTACGCCGGCCTTGTGCAGTTCCTCATTGGTTATGAGCAAAAAGTCATAAGCCTTGGCAAAACCTGCATAAGGCACGGTTTGGTACAAGGTTTCTTTGATGACAATCGGGTCAACGCCTTGGGCTAAAGCCTCTCTTATCACGTTGCGATAATTTTCTTTGCCGCCGGCGCCGATATGCGCAGCCATTTTTACCGCCGTGCGCATAGTTTTATCCAGCTTGCCATGCGGTTCGACATCATTTTTAACAAAGTTTTGCCACAAAGCCGCAAACTCAGGGTCGGTTTTATTCATATCCGTCATAGTGCTTCCTCTCATGCAATAGCTGATTGCGGCCGCGGCGATGATGACCACCGCCGCAAAGCCGATTTTTTTATTTATATTCAGCATCGGTTACAGGCTCCAACCAAGTGGACTTGTTATCTGCGCCGTTGCTCTCAATGGAAATGTGAACAAACCAACTGTCGGGCGCGGCACCGTGCCAATGTTCCACCTCGGGCGGAATGCGGACAACGTCGCCTTTATGCAAAATTTGAATCTCTTTGCCGCGTTCCTGATATCTGCCCTCGCCTCCGGTCACAAGCAAGATTTGGCCGCCGCTGTGTTTGTGCCAGTTGGTTCTGGCACCCGGCTCAAAAGTTACGTTACCAACGGGGGCATTCCAGATATCATCTTTCACGCTCAGCATATTGAGATAAGTTTGTCCGGTGAAAAATTTGGAATATGGGTTTGGTTCACCTTGATTAAAAATGGTATCAATTTCGCTTTTCTTCATTTCTTGTGCCTTGGTTATAGTTGTCCCTATCAGCAGGCTTAAGCCTGCCAATGCCAAAAGTTTTTTCATGTTTGGTCTCCTTATTTATAAGAAGCCTGATAAATGGCGACGCAATCTTCTTTGCTCAGTTGGGTGCGATCGCAAGCAAACAAGAAGCCCATGCAATCTAAAGCATTTTCTGCCATTGCCGGAAATTCTTCGGGCTTAATGCCATATTCAGACATTTTCAAATCTGCCACGCCGCAATCTTCTTGCAACTTAACCAGAGCTTTCACAAAGTCCATCGGCTCTTTGGCATCTTCCATGCCCAGAGCTTTGGCCATTCTGATGAATCTGTCATCGCAGACATGTTGATTGATGAAGTGGGTGTAATAAGCCTTACTAATCATAATCAGACCGGCACCGTGCGGCAATTGTTGATGATAAGCCGACAAAGCGTGCTCCAAAGAGTGCTCACTGGTGCAAGTGCCGACCGTCATCACAAAACCGGACATGGTGTTGCCGAAAGCCACTTTCTCTCTGGCTTCAATATTCTTGCCGTTTTTAACGGTTTCGGCCAGATTGCGGCCAACGTGCTCAATCACGCTCAAGGCCAACATATCGCTCATCAGATTAGCTTTGTTTGAAATATAGCCTTCCACGCTGTGGAACAAAGCATCAAAACCTTGATAAGCGGTCATGTGCGGCGGAACGGTAGTCATCAACTCCGGGTCAACAACCGAGACAATCGGGAAAGAATATGGGGTGAAAAATGCGGTTTTTTCATTGGTTTCAGGATTGGTAATGACGGCGCCGGCGTCTGCTTCCGAACCGGTGCCGGCGGTGGTGGTGATGGCAACAAGCGGCAAAGGTTTGTTTTTAAGCGCTTTCTTTTTGCCTTTACCAAAATAAATATAATCCCACAAATCACCCTCGTTGACGGCCATGGCGGCAATGGCTTTGGAAGCATCCATCACACTTCCGCCGCCCAAAGCAACAACCACATCACACTTATTTTTTCTGGCAATTTCAGCACCTCTCATCACGGTGGATTTCAACGGATTGGGTTCAACCTCATTAAACAAAACAAATTCTAAACCTGCTTTTTGCAACTGTTCTTCCACTCTGTCCAAATAGCCGTTGGCTTTGGCTGACTTGCCGTTGGAAATGACTAACAAAGCCTTTTTGCCGCCCAAGTTTTGTTTGTGCAGATTGTTTAATTCTCCGGCGCCAAACAGAATGTGGGTGGGTAAATAAAAATCAAAACTCATTTGTTTTCTCCTTTTTTAATTGAGGTTAACGAATCTTTCTGCCGATAGCTTAATCTTTAGAGTTAACTCTAAGTCAAGTATTTTCTTGACATTTATTTTATTTTTATTTAGCTTGAGGATAACTTTAAGGAGATTAAAAATGAGTTACTCTATCGGCGAAGCGGCCAAAATGGTCGGATTGACCGCACATACCTTACGTTTTTATGACAAAGAAGGTTTGCTCCCTTTTGTTAAAAAAACTTCTTCCGGCCTGCGTGCATTTACCGAATCCGACATTGAATGGCTGAAAATCATTGAATGCCTTAAAGGTACCGGCCTGCCTTTGAAACAAATCAAACAATATATTGACTGGTGCATTGAAGGAGATTCCACCATTCAACAACGCCTCAATATGTTTATTGAGCAAAGAAAGCACGTGGAAGAGCAAAAAGCCAAGTGGGAAAAACATTTGGCCAAAATCAACTTCAAAATCAAATATTATGAAGATGCCGCCAAACACGGTGACCTTAATGTTTTTGATCGCCACCCCGAATTGCTCAAAGAAAAAAACAAGCTGTTTGAAGACTAAATATTCCGTTGCATAGACTTTGAGTTGTATTGACCAATCTTCTTTTTTTGTTTACGCTTAACTTCAAATAAACGAACACAAGGAGAAGATGATGAAAGTTGTGATTATCGGCGGTGGTGCCGGCGGTGCCAGTTGCGCTGCACGTTTGAGACGTTTGAACGAAAAAGCAGAAATTATCATTTTGGAAAAAACGTCTGAAATTTCCATTGCTAACTGCGGGTTGCCTTACTATTGCGGCAATGTGATTACTGACCGCGACGATATTATGGTTTCTTCTCCCGAACATTTTGAAAAAGTTTTTAACATCCGCGTCAAGCTCAACCATGAAGTGACCAAGATTAACCCTGCGGCAAAAACCGTGACCACACTCAACGGTGAAGAAATTGCTTATGACAAGTTGGTGATTGCCACCGGCGGAAAGCCTTTTGTTCCGCCTCTGGATGGTTGGGGCAATATGCCGCACTTTACCATTCGTCATTTGTCCGATGCCGACGCGGTTAAAAAATATATTGCGGAAAATCATCCTAAAACCGCCAGCGTTATCGGTGGTGGCTTTATCGGTGTGGAAATGGCGGAAAACCTCATTGAAGCCGGCTTGAAAGTCAACTTGATTGAGCTGGCACCGCAAGTTTTGGCTCCGCTTGATGAAGATATGGTCGGCATGATTCACAAAGAACTGAAAGAAAAAGGAATCAAACTTTATCTTAACACCAGCATCAATGCGGTTTTGCCCAAACAATTCAACCTTGCCTCGGGAGAAACGCTCGAATCGGATATGCTCATTTTGGCACTCGGTGTGCGACCGGAAACCAAAACTGCCGCCGAAGCCGGTGTTGAAACCCTCCCCAACGGCGCTATTCGCACCAACGAGTTTATGCAAACCAATTTTTCCGATATTTATGCCTGCGGCGATAATGTGGCGGTTAAAGATTTTGTGGATGGAACGGAAACCACCATTGCGCTGGCCGGTCCGGCAAACCGTCAGGGGCGTCTGATTGCCGACCATATTTGCGGCTCGGCTTATCCTTATACCGGCTCACAAGGTTCCGGCGTGGTCAAGGTTTTTGATCTTACCGCCGCTTTTACCGGTAACAATGAAAGACAGCTCAAAAAGAAAAACATTCCTTACAAAAAAATGCTGATTTGGGGAAAATCGCACGCCGGATACTACCCCAATGCCAAGCCTTTGGCCTTGAAAGTTCTCTACAATGCCGAGGGAAAAATTCTCGGGGCACAAGCCATCGGCATGGAAGGCGTGGACAAGAGAATCGATATTATTGCCACGGTAATGCGCTTGGGCGGCACTTACAAAGATTTGCGTGATGCCGAGCTTTGCTATGCACCACCCTATTCTTCCGCCAAAGACCCGATTAATCTCATCGGCATGGCCATTCAAAATGTGGAAGAGAATCGCCTCAAGCCCTATTTCGGCACCGATTTTCAAGATATGTTTGTGATTGACGTGCGCGGTCCTGCCATGCACAAAGCCGGACATTTGCCCAATGCCATCAATATGCCCATTCCGCAGCTGCGGCAACATCTGGGTGAACTGCCTCGCAACCGCCCTATTCTTTTGCACTGCATGATTGGTTATAACAGCTATCTGGCTTCTTGCATTTTGCGCCAAAACGGTTTTGACAATGTGTTCAGCTATGCCGGCGGATTTTCGCAATATAAAGCACAAAAGGACTAAGCCATGATTTTTTACTTTTCCGGGACCGGAAACTCACAATGGGTGGCCGAAGAATTGGCACACAAGCTCTCTGACCGTGCCACCCCGATTATGGCTGCCAAATCAGATTATTCCCCTGCGGCGGGCGAAAAAATCGGCTTTGTTTTTCCGATTTATGCCTGGGATGCACCGGCCTGCATGTATCAATTTATCTCCCAACTCAATCTTAACTGCGATAACTACATTTACATGGTGGCAACTTGTCATTCGCAAGCCGGCGGCGTGGATAAAGTCTTTAAAAAAGCCTTGGCTCAAAAAGGTCTTGCCCTTAATGCCGCTTTTTCTGTCAATATGCCCAACAACTATCTTTTAGCGCCGTTTTTGAAAATTGACTCGGAAGCCAAACGTAGCAAAATCTTGCGCCAAGCTCAAAGCCGCTTAAACGAAATTGCCGCTGCGGTTGAAGCGGAAAAGAACATCATTTCCATCAAACGCGGCTTGTCTATTTTAAGCAAAATTGCGCCGCTGTTCCGCCGTTTTTCTTCAGATAAGTCCTTTTATGTGGAAAAAGCCAAGTGCATTCAATGCGGGCTGTGTGCCAAAATCTGCCCGATGAAAAACATCAGCCTCACCCCTTTTCCGGAGTGGAACGGCAACTGCGCCATGTGTCAAGCCTGTTTGCACCACTGCCCAACCGAGGCCATTCAATGCGGACATTTTACCAAAGGCAAAAAGCGCTACTTTTTCAAAAAGGAATATCTGCCTCATGATTGAGTGCTTTCCGCCGATTATTGATGAAGACTCACAAATTTTGATTATCGGCACCATGCCGAGCGTGAAATCTTTGGACGCGCGTGAATATTATGCGCACCCACGCAATGCCTTTTGGAAGATTATGGCCATGCTTTATCTAAACGGGGCGGAATTTTCAAACTTTGCCGAGAAAAAGGCCTGCATTCTTGCGCATCAACTAGCCCTGTGGGACAATCTTCGCTTTTGCGAGCGCAACGGCAGTTTGGACAGCAATATCAAAAATATGATTCCGAACGATTTTGAAAGCCTTTTGCAAAATCATCCACATATCTGCCGGTTGATTTTCAACGGACAAAAATCTTTTCAAATCTTCAAAAAATTTCATCCCGAACTTTTGGAAAAATATCAGCATTTTGTTTTGCCCTCAACCAGTCCTGCCAATGCCACTCTCTCCTTTGAAAAAAAACTCGCCCTTTGGCAGGAAGCACTTAAAATTTAGACAGAAAAACTCTTGAAAAGAACAAAAAAAAATGCTACATTATTTTTTGAGTTAAATATATTTATGTTTCACTAAATTATTTTAAGTTATGGAAAATATTATTTTTTACATTGAAAATGTTACCAGAGAAAAAAATTTATCTTCAAAATCTTGGCAAGAGATTGTTGATGATGTGATTTTGCCCAAAATGGCAGGTCCTAAAGCCACAAGATGGTGCATCAATGATATGTATATGAACTTACTTGCCAAATTTGCCAGAGATATTTCAGCAAAAGACTTAACCTTGGCGCCGGTTTTATTTGAAATCGGGTTGCAACGTCTTTCTTGCGGTGCGGTTTTGCATGACCCCACTCCTTGGCCCAAACCTCTGCCTGAGAAATATTGGGACTATTCTTCAAAATGGGATGAAAACCATGTTATGACAGATGGTTGCTACAATTTCATCATGGAAGGTTTTGAGCAATGCTTGAAGTTTGATATGACGCGTTATCATGCTTTGAAAATTCTTTTCGGCATTATGCAATATACCGATGGAAAAGGAAACATTGATGCGAATTTCATGCTCGGTGATTTTAAGAACAATGCCGCTCAACTTTATCGCCGAGCTGAAAAATTGGCTGAGCAATATGCCTCTTTTGAAGAGATTTATCCTTATTACACCCGTGTCGGACAATGGGAAAAACATATGGCCTATCTTGGTAAGAATAAGGACAAAATCAACTGGAAAGACTTTTTTGAAAGAACTCAGGCGGTGGCAAAGAAAAACTTTATCAGTGCCAAACTTTTGAAAAATTCCATCCGTAAAAAAATTGAAAATGCCGCTTCAATGTAATTGTAACATTCCAACAAAAAAGCTCTGATTTTCTTATCAGAGCTTTTATTTTTTTAATAAGGTTTTTTGTTGGTATCTTGGTACCAATCATCCATCACGGCGCGCGCCGAGCTCAAATCAATATGATGCAGGTTTATCACATCTTCTTCATAAAAAACTCTGTCTCTAAAACCAATGGCATCGGCATCATCGCGCGTGGCGGCATAATAAACTTCGGTTATATTTGCCCATTTAGCCGAGTTCAGGCACATCGGGCATGGCTCGCATGAGGTATAAAGCACACAACCGCTCAAGTCAAAAGTGCCCAGCTCTTTACAGGCTTTGCGGATGCAGTTGACCTCGGCATGGGCGGTGGGGTCGTTGTCTATGACAACCGTGTTATGGGCTTTGGCAATGATTTTTCCGTCTTTAACAATCACGGCGCCGAAAGGCGAGCTTCCGCTCTCAATTGACAACTTGCTCTCATCAATGGCGGCTTGTAAAAAATCTGTATCAGTCATATTGGGCTCCTCGCAGCATAAAAAAGGCTTCTTTTAAGAAGCCTTTTTGATTTTGTTTAATGTTTGGGTTAAATCTTCTTTCATCTCTTTTAGTTCATCTATCAAACCGGTGATAAACTCGCGGCTCTGCAAATCTAGCTTAACATCGGGAATCACTTCTTCAAAAAAGTCTTTTTGAATCTCTTCTCCCAAAATGTTTTTCAAGCCTTTCTCCTTAAAGAGTTTTTGTACTCCTTCAATGGTGTAACGTTTGTTATACAAAAAATCTTTAATGGTTTTGACAATTTCAACATCGTCAGGGCGATAATAACGTCTGCCGCCGGTGCGCTTCATCGGCTTGATTTGCGGAAACTTGGTTTCCCAAAAGCGAAGCACATGGGTGGCCACGCCCAACTCGTCGGCGACTTCGGCTATGGTTCTGAATGCAGCTTTGCTTTTGTTTACCGCCATCAATTTTCCCCTTTATCAGGCGTTGATGATTTTTCTCATGGTTTGAGAAGGTTTGAAAGAAATTACGCGGCGGGAAGAGATAACGGCTTCTACACCGGTTTTGGGGTTGCGACCGGCGCGGGCTTTTTTATCTCGCAAAGAGAATGTGCCGAAAGAAGACAATTTCACTTCATTGCCGTTGCTCAGTTCATTGACGATTTCTTCCAAAATCATATCCAATACATCGGTCGAATCTTTACGAGACAAGCCGATTTCTTCATAAATGGTTTCTGCAACATCTGCACGTGTAATTGTTTTCATGTTTATTATCCTCTTTATTTAAGTTTGTTGCAAACAAATAGCTTATTATTTTTGCTCTGACAAGCCTTTAATGACAACTTATCCAAAGCATTATGTTTTTCTTATATACGGACTAATGCGCCGCCCCAAGTGAAACCGGCTCCCATGGCATTCAAGACAACCAAATCGCCTTTTTTGATGGTGCCATCGGTCATTTTCTCGGACAAGGCCAACGGAATGGTGGCCGCAGAAGTGTTGGCTTGGTGGTCAATGGTGACAATCACTTTTTCTTCCGGCAAGCCCAATTTTTGACCCACACCGGAGATAATGCGCACATTGGCTTGGTGCGGAACCAACCAGTCAATATCTTGAGCCGTAACGCCACCCATTCTCATCACTTCTTCGGCGGCTTCGGTCAAGCTGTTGATGGCATATTTGAAAACTTCTTTACCGTTCATCCAAATATAGCCGGCGGTTTGCGTGGTGGAAACACCGCCATTGCACAACAGATTTTCATATTGTGTGCCATCGGCATATATCTTGGTGGCCAAAATGCCTGTATCTTCAGATGTGCCCTTGCCTTCTTTGGCGCGCAAGATTACCGCACCGGCACCGTCGCCAAACAGAACGCAAGTGTTTCTGTCGGTCCAATCGGTGATTTTGGACAAGGTTTCGGCACTGACAACCAAAACGGTTTTCATTTGACCTAAACGAATCTTATTAGCGGCCATGGTCAAGGCATAAACGAATCCGGAACAAGCGGCGGAAATATCCATGGCGGCAGCACCGATACGCATACCCAACTTGCCGGCAATTTTGGCCGAAGTTGCCGGTGTGGTGTTATCCGGAGTGACGGTTGCCAAAACAATGGCATCAATCTCTTCGGCCTTGATTCCGGCTGTTTGAATGGCCATTTGAGCCGCTTTCAAAGCCAAATCCGATGTATATTCATCTTTTTCGGCTACATGGCGACTCTTGATGCCGGTGCGGGTGCTAATCCACTCGTCGTTGGTATCAACAATTTTGGCCAAATCATCATTGGTTAACTCTTTGGCCGGCAGATAATGTCCGTGACCGATAATTTCTGATCTAATACAAGTCATATAATATTTCCTGTGATAATTCGTCTAAATCTACTTTTTCAATTTCTGATTTGATGGTTGCGACAAAGTTTTGTCTGACCAGATTGGCCGCATTGCTGACCGCAACCGAAAAGCCCAAAGCATCGGTGCCGCCATGGCTTTTAACGGTTAAGCCGTTCAAGCCGACCATCATGGCGCCGTTGTACAAACGCGGATCCATGGTCTTTTTGACTTTGAGCATGACGCCTAACATAAACGGCAAGCCAAACTTGGCCAAGAAAGAATGCTTGACGGCATCTTTGAGCAAACGCACAACCAATTTTGCGGTGCCCTCGATTGACTTTAAGGCAATGTTGCCGGTGAAACCGTCGGCAACCACAACATCGGCAATGCCGTTGGAAAGTTCGTGCGGTTCAATGTAGCCGATGAAATCTATGTTCATATGGGAGTGTTTCATCATGCGGGCGGCTTGCTTGATCTCCTCTTTGCCCTTCATTTCCTCGGCGCCAATGTTGAGCAAAGCCACACGTGGTTTTTGCAAATTTAAGGCATGGCGCGCCATAATATCACCCATCAAGGCAAACTCGGCCAAATTGATGGCATCGCACTCGGTATTGGCACCCAAATCCAACATCACAAATTTGCCGGTGCGATGCGGCATGATGCTCACAATTGCCGGACGATGAATTTTGGTGATGGTGCGCAACACAATTTTGGAGATTGCCATTAAGGCTCCGGTGTTGCCGGCAGAAACAATGGCTTGAGCCTCGCCCTTGCGGACGGCATCTATGGCCATGTACATGCTGGTATTTTTGTTGCGGATAACCTGAGATGGCTTATCTTCATTGTGAACCATTTCATCACAATGACGAAGTTCACAAACCTTTTGGAGTGCGGGAAATTGGGATAATATCGGCTCAACCTTGGTCTTGTCTCCAAAAAGCAAAAACCGAACATCGGGATTCTTTTTGGCGGCAATGGCAAGCCCCTCTATCACGACTCTGGGGGAATTATCTCCCCCCATTGCGTCTATTGATATGACCAGATTACTAGACAAAACCTGCTCCATATAGATAATTGTGACACTTATTATGCGCTAATAAATGTCTTGATTTTTTTTAATTATTCTTCAGCAGCTGCTTTTTTAGCAACAACTTCACGACCATCGTATTGACCGCAAGACGGGCAAACACTGTGAGGTCTTTTCAGCTCGCCACAATTCGGGCATTCCATGTATGAATTGGGTTTCAAAGCATCATGTGAACGACGCATGTTGCGACGAGAAGGTGTTGTTTTCTTCTTTGGTGTAGCCATTTTCTTATACTCTTACTCTTAAAATTAAAACACTTTCACAGCCATTAATAAACCATTTAGTTTTTTAAATCAACTAATAAAAACGGCTTTATGAACTGAATGACGTTTTATATAATATTTTTGCTTTTGGCAAGTCTTTTTTATCATATTTTGCGCTTTTGTTCGGTTTTTCCGCCGTTTAATCTTGTTTTTTGAGCTTTTTTAACACATTGAACGGATTATTTGCCTCGGTTGTCTCTTCATCAAACTCGGAATCAAAGTGAAATTCCTCTCCTTCTTGACGCGGATTGTCATCCATCACGAGGGCCACCTGCTCGATGGCGATTTGACCTAAGTCGATTTTGCCGTTGTCAAGCAAATAGGGTTCATCATCATAAATGTCAAAGTCAAAATCTTTCAAATCTTGCGGGGTGGCCGTCGTGTCAAAATAAATGGAAAACTCCGGTGAATAGGTCTTATAAAAATTTTCCAGACTTATCACGCTTTTGAGCTCAAACTCAGCATCAACCTCGCCCCAAACATCCAAACGATGCTCTTTTTTCTTATATTTTAAAAATATTTCGGCTGAAAACGCACGCACGCTTTCTACCTTAAAAACATCTTTCAAATATTGTAATTCCTTATCATCGGCATGAAGATGATATTTTTTTTCCGCGGCGGTTAATTCATCTACCACCAAAGGATAAGAAAAAAGATTTTGCATTAATTTTTTCCCTGTGTTATAAGTTCTACAAAACTTTTATGATATAATAGCAAGGATGATGAGATGTCAATAAACAAAATGTCTTTCTTGGGTTTGGCTTTGGCGGTTTTGCTTTCGGCTTGCTCCAGCGATTTGTTTTTAACCCACAACGGCAACATGCCTTCCAATGAACGCATTGCTCAACTCAAGCTCGGCGACACCAAAGAACAGGTTGTCAAAACCCTTGGCGCTCCTTCTTCCGTGGTTTCTTTTGACAAAGATACCTGGATTTATATGTCTTCTTCCATCAGACGTTTGGCCTTTATGGAGCCAGAAGAAGTCAGCCGCGATGTCTTGACAATTGAATTTAACAACGAGGGGCGCATTTCTAATATTGAACGTCTGACCAAGGCAGACGGAAAAGATATTGCCATCAACACCGATAAAACCGAATCTTTAGGCCATGAACCCGGCTTCTTTGAAAAATATTTCGGCGGCGTGGGCGGATATTCTCCTTTCCCCGTGGTTGACCCCAGAGAGTTATAAAATTTAAGGCTCCATTACGGAGCCTTTTTTATTATTCTAAATTATTCCAAACCGACATCGGGTTCCACACCCTGCTCTCTTAAAATTTGCAAAATCTCGGCCAGATATATCTTTTCATTATAGCCCAAAAATCCATCGCTGATGCAGAGCTTGACCACGGTTTGAACCAGTTCTTCCGCTTCTTCCGGTGTTTTGCGGCTCAGATTTTCTACCGCTTTATAAAACTCTTCCGTGGTTGGGGTCAGTGCTTTCAGACAGCTTTCAACATAGTTTTTGCTCAAACTTTGCGGCTGGGGATGATGCTTTTTGATATATTGCAGAATGGTCTTTTTCTTGATATCGGAAAAATAGTCCACGCATTTGCCGATATAAAGCAAAATGATGATATCATCTTTCAAAACTTGCAACAGCTCCAGATTGACCGGCTTGCTTTGTTGAGGTTGGGTTTGCGTCTGTTCCCGATGCGATTTGAACTCATTATAATCGCGCAACAGAGCCGAGCATGAGGTATAGAGCTTTTCGGTGCTCAAATCCAAAACATCTTTGACATAAGCTGCATCTATCACTTTGGAGCTTTTATCTTGATAAAAATATAAATCAAGCATGATGTTGCCGCCGTGGTCCCAAATGTTTTTCAACGCAATATTCTCTTCTCGCACATCATCTCCGGATTTGATGTGTGCCAAAAGATTATAGAACATTACGTTTTCGGCCATTTAGTCCTCGAGTAGTTGGTTGAGTTTGTTGACATAATTTTTTATAGTTTCCACGCGCAGGGCATAACTGTCAAGATTTTTCTCTATAAACAACTTCTGATCCGGACGAATCTTGACAGCACCGAACTGGCGGGCGACAAAGTCTATCAATTTTTCCGGTTTGGCGAAGGTGTTATTCCGCAAGGTTATCAAAATGCCTTTGGCGCCGGCATCAATTTTTTCAATATTGGCTTTGCGGCAAAGTTGTTTTATCTCAACCGTCTTCAACAGGTTATCCACCTCGGGCGGAATGGGGCCAAAGCGGTCTATCAGCTCTTCTCTGATATCATCCAAGCCGGCTTTGTCTTCAATATCGCCGATACGCTTATACAAGCCCAAACGCACGCCCAAATCTCTGACATAGGTTTCGGGAATCATAATCGGGATACCAGTTGTAATCTGTGGTGCCCAATCGGTTGCAACCTGTCCGGCGGCTTCTTTTTCGCCCTTCATACCTTGGGCCTTTTGGCGCATGATTTCTTCTTCCAACATATGTTGATACAAAGCCACACCCACTTCTTTGATGTGTCCGGATTGCTCCTCACCCAAGATATTGCCCGAGCCTCTTATATCCATATCGTGGCTGGCCAAAGAGAAGCCGGCACCCAAAGAATCCAAGGCCTGCAAAATGTTCAATCTTCTCTCGGCAATCGGTTTCAAAGCCTTTTGCTTGGGCACGGTGAAATAGCAATAGCCCCTCACCTTGCCGCGGCCGACACGGCCTTTGAGCTGATACAACTGAGCCAGACCGAACATATCTGCTCTATGCACAATCATGGTGTTGACGCTCGGCATATCAATGCCGGATTCAATGATGGTGGTGGAAAGCAGCAAATCGGCCTTACCGTCGGCAAAATCATTCATCACGCTTTCCAGCTGTTTGACCGGCATTTGTCCGTGGGCGACCAAGATTTTGACATCCGGTACCAGCTCGCGCAATTCTTTTTCTACGCCAAAAATATCCGACACGCGCGGGCAGACAAAGAAGGTTTGACCATGACGGAATTTTTCACGATAGATGGCCTCTTTTATCATCACCTTATCAAAAGGCATGACAAACGTGCGGGCGGCTAGTCTATCCACCGGCGGCGTGGCAATCAAACTCAGTTGCTTCACTCCGGTTAATGAAAGCTGCAAAGTTCTCGGAATCGGGGTGGCGGTCATGGTTAAAACATGGACATCCGACTTGATGGATTTTAACTTCTCTTTATGCGCCACGCCGAAATGTTGCTCCTCATCAATAATCAGCAAACCCAAATTGCAGAATTTGATATCTTTAGAGAGCAAGGCATGGGTGCCGATGACAATTTCAACCGAGCCTTCTTCCAAGCCTTTTTTGGTTTCGGCGGCTTCTTTGGGCGTGACCAAACGCGAGAGCATTTTCACCCTAATCGGAAAGCCTTCCATGCGTTTTTTGAAGTTCATATAATGTTGACGAGCCAGCAAGGTGGTCGGCACAATCAAGGCCACTTGCGCGCCGCAGGAAGCCACGGCAAAAGCCGCTCTCAAGGCCACCTCGGTTTTGCCGAAGCCAACATCGCCGCAGACCAATCTGTCCATCGGTACGGTATCGGCCAAATCTTGCAAAACATCATGAATGGCATTGAGCTGGTCATCGGTTTCGGCATAAGGAAAGCGCGAGCAAAATTCATCATACATGCCTTGCGGGGCAACAAAACTATCGGCTTTTTTCAAGTGACGTTCGGCGGCAATTTTAATCAGCTTTTCGGCAATATCTTTAATCCGCTGTTTGACTTTGGCCTTTTTGGCCTGCCATGCCAAACCGCCCAAGGTATCCAGCTGGATATTGTCATCATCCAAGCCATAGCGCGACAAAACATCAATATTTTCAACCGGCACAAAAAGTTTGGCATCGTTGGCATATAAAATCTTCAAACAATCATGCGGGGCGCCACCGGCGGTGATATTCTCCAGCCCCATAAATTTGCCGATACCATGCTCAATATGCACGACCAACTCGCCTACGCTCAAAGAGCCGACATCGGCAATAAAATCTTTACTTGATGCTTTTTTCTTGACGGCGCGGTGTTGGCGCTCGCCCAAAACATCTTGCTCGGAAATAAAGCACAGACCATCGCCCCTGAAACCGTGCGGCAGGTTCAAAACCACCATGGCGGTGCGTTTATTTTCGGGGTGATTGGCGTCTTTCCAACTATCGGCAAAATATAAATTTTCAATGCCGTGCTCATGCATCAGCGTGAACATCCTATCGCGCGAACCTTCGGAATAACAACAGATTACGCGGCGAAGTTTATTATTTTCTTTAAGATATTCGCCAAGCTCGGTATAAACTTCCTGCAGGTTGACGTTTTTGGCTTGGGCAAAACTGCGCCCCGGCAACACACCGGCATTGACCGTACTGTCATTTTCCGCCAGAGTCATGGAGGTGAAATAAACAGCCTCTTTTTTCTTGAAAATATCGGTGATTTCTTTTTCGGTCAGATACAGCAACTCGGGGGCAATCGGGCGGTAAATATCCATATCATTGACGGACTTGACGTTCAAGGCTTCCAAGCGCGCCTGATAATAATCGGCAATGCTTTCGCACTTGGACTTAACCGCCTCTAAAACATTGCGGCCGACAATCACTTTGGCTTGCGGCAGATAGGCAAAAATATCGGGCAACGGTTCTTCATAGAAAAACGGCAGCCAGTTTTCCATGCCCAGATGTTTGACGCCGTTGCTGATGTCGGCATAAATTTCATCATCTTTAAACGCGGCGCCGAAAGCCTCGCGATATTTGGTGCGGAAAGACTTGATGGTGTTTTCATCCAAGGTTACCTCGCCCATCACCTGAAACGTATAATGGCTGAGCTCGCCGGTAGTGCGTTGGGTCATGGCATCAAAAGTGCGGATACGC
>CALXPK010000070.1 GCA_944390265.1 uncultured Alphaproteobacteria bacterium
GCCGATAGTCAATAACTTTTTTTAAATTTTTTTGCTTTTTTGTGATTATTTTTTTTATTCCTTTAAAAATCAAGCCATTGGTTTTGCACATCGCTTATATTTCTTGCATTTATTGCTTCAACCTTTATGATTGTTTCAGTTTTATAAGGAGAATCATATGAAAATTGCTATTGCTTCCGATCATGGCGGTTTTGAACTCAAACAAAACCTCATCGAATATTATAAAAAACAAGGACTTATGCTTGAAGATTTGGGTACCCATTCTACCCAATCTTGCGATTATCCCGATATTGCCGATAAAATGGCGCAGGTCATCTTATCCCACAATGCCGATTTGGGAATCCTTATTTGCGGAACCGGAATCGGAATCTCCATTGCCGCCAATCGTCACAAGGGAATCCGCGCCGCGCTCCTTTATGATGATTTTTCGGCTGAAATGGCACACAAACACAACAATGCCAATATCATTTGCTTTGGCGGTCGAACCATGAAACCGGAAGATGTTATCAGAAGAATAGATATCTTCCTTCACACCGACTATGAAGGCGGTCGCCACCAACAACGCCTCGATAAACTTGATGATTAGGAGCCTCTCATGGATTTTGAAAAAAATTTGTCTTCCGAAGACCCAGATATTTTTAATGCCATTCAAAGTGAGCTTAAACGCCAGCAAGAGCAAATTGAGCTGATTGCCTCGGAAAATATTGTTTCCAAAGCGGTTTTGCAAGCGCAGGGCTCCATTCTCACCAATAAATATGCAGAAGGCTATTCTGCCAAACGCTATTACGGCGGTTGTGAGTTTATAGACGTGGTGGAAAATTTGGCCATTGATCGCGCTAAAAAACTTTTTAATGCCCAATTTGTCAATGTTCAACCACATTCCGGCTCCCAAGCCAATACCGCCGTTTATGTGGCGTTGCTCCACCCCAATGACACGATTATGGGTATGTCTTTGGATGCCGGCGGACATTTGACCCATGGTGCCAAAGTTTCTTTCTCCGGCAAGTGGCTCAATGCCGTTGCTTATGGCGTTTCCAAAGATACCGGTTTGATTGACTATGACCAAGTGGAGCGCCTGGCCATTGAAAATAAGCCCAAACTTATCATTGCTGGCGGTTCGGCTTATCCGCGTCAGGTGGACTTTGCTCGTTTCCGCGAAATTTGCAATCGGGTAGGGGCTTATTTGATGGTGGATATGGCTCACTTTGCCGGTCTGGTTGCCGGCGGTGTTCACCCCAATCCGCTGGAATATGCCGATGTGGTCACCACCACCACGCACAAAACGCTGCGCGGCCCCCGTGGCGGCATGATTTTGACCAACAACCCCGAGATTGCCAAAAAAATTGATTCGGCTATCTTTCCCGGAACGCAAGGCGGCCCTCTCATGCATGTGATTGCGGCCAAAGCGGTTTGTTTCAAAGAAGATTTGAGCGATGAATTCAAAGCCTATGCCGCGCAGGTGATTAAAAATGCCAAAGCGCTCGGCAAACGCCTGCAAGAACGTGGGTTGGATTTGGTTTCGGGCGGCACCGATACGCACCTGATTTTGGTTGACCTGCGTCCGAAGAAATTGACCGGCAATATTGTGGCTCAGGCTTTGGAAAGAGCGCATATGACCTGCAATAAAAATGCCATTCCGTTTGATCCTGAAAAACCGACCGTAACCTCGGGTATTCGACTCGGCTCTCCGGCGGCAACCACGCGCGGTTTTAAGGAAAAAGAATTTATTCAAGTGGCCGATTGGATTGTCGATGTGATGGATTCTCTTGTTAACGGAACTTCGGAAATTGTCATCCCGCAAATCCGCGAAAAAGTAATTGCGCTTTGTAATCAATTTCCGATTTATAAAGATTTGTAATCGACATGAAAAAAAGTCTGTAACTTTTGCGAGTTACAGACTTTTTTTTGGTTATAATTTCAGCTTATTTTACCAGCTTTCTTACCTGATATGAGCTCGGAGCTTTGGTTGCTTTGCCGCCTTTGTCATAAGCGGTGATTTTAACACGGCTCCAGCTGGTAATTTTGCCATCTTTCAACATCGGTAATTTGGGGGTTTTGCTGTTTAAGGCAATGTAATTGTCGCCGTCAATCAACAACATTTCGTTGGTGATAGGAATAATCAATCGACCGGCCAGCGTATAAACACCATATTTTCCGTTTTCTTTGACTTGGAAATTTCCAATGTTATCAATGCCATAGCTCTCAAAGTTTCCGGAAATGTAGCCGGCTTCTTTAGGAATGAACAAAGAAATTTTGCTCTTTTCTTTGCTTTCAAACCAGTTGGCCGTGCCGTTATAGACGATATCAGCAGAGCTTTGGAAAATGGTTTCATTTTCTGCAGAAAGCAGTTTATAGCCACTTTCATCTTGCACGGCAAAATAATCTTGTGCATACAAAACATTCTCGTAAACATTGGGAATAATTACTTGTCCTTGAGCATTTTTAACGCCATATTTGTTCGGCGCATCACTCATAGAAAACAATACATAGTCGCTTGTTCCGTCAAGGGGTGTTGTTGTTTCTTTCGGGCCGCAACTTACCAAACACAAAACCATGGCAAATAATGCCAAAAAACTAAATTTTTTCATAATTATAAATTTTAAAAATTAAACATAGGGTTAATTAATGTATATTTGTGTTAGCATATATATTTATATTACGCAAGCAATTTTTAGCCAAATTTTAAGAAATTTGACATATATTTCTCAATATTTGAGGAGAAATTATGCTTAAACTGAATACCAAAAAAATTGCCGAGATTGTTTGCTCGGCCTCAAACGTGGTGGATGTGGATATTGAAAATATTTCCACCGATAGCCGCCACATTGTTAAAGGCGATTTGTTTATTGCCATTAAAGGCGAAAAGTTTGACGGACACGACTTCGTACCCGATGTTTTGGACAAAGGTGCCGCCGCGGTGGTGGTGAGCAAATTGTTCAAAGAGATTCCCGCCGTGCGCCAGATTGTGGTTTCCGATACCTTAGAGGCCTATGGCAAAATCGGGGCTTATGTGCGCTCGCAGTTCAAGGGAACGGTTATCGGTTTGACCGGAAGTGCCGGCAAAACTACCACCAAAGAAGAGCTCAAATTCATCTTGTCCAAATTTGCACCGGTTTATGCCACCAGCGGCAATTTTAACAATTTTGTCGGCGTGCCTTATACCCTTTGCAATATGGATTTGAATGCCAAATATGCCATTATTGAAATGGGCATGAGTGCCAAAGGCGAAATTGCCAAAATGGTAGGCTGGGTCAAGCCGGATATGGCCATTGTGACCAATGTTTATCCGATGCATATTGAGTTTTTCCCAAATTTTGAGGCGATTGCCGAAGCCAAGGCCGAGATTTTTACCGGCTTGAAAAAAGGCGGAACGGCCTTTATCAATGAAGATACCAATTTTGCCGATGTTTTGGAAAAACGCGCCGAAGAACATGGTGCCAAAGTGGTGGAGTTTGGCAAAGACAATCACCCCGACGTCAACTTCCAAACCGCCAGCGAAGGCGAGCATTATCTCTACAACGCTTGGTGCGTTTTAAGCGTGGTCAAAGAACTGGGCTTGGATGTTGAAAAAGCCGCCTCATATATCAAAGATTTCGGCGCATTGGAAGGCCGCGGCAAACAATGGAAACTCAAGTTTGCCAAAGGAACTTATACCCTGATTGATGACAGCTATTCCGGCCAACCCGAGGCGATGAAACTTGCTTTACAATCTTTGGCCAAGATGAAAACCCCGGGCCGCAAAATTGCCGTTCTTGGCAAAATGGCCGAACTTGGCGATACTTCCAAAACCCAACACCAAGAAATCGGCAAGGTGGCGGCGCAGTCCGGCTTGGATGTGGTGATTGGTGTTTGTCCGGAGATGAAAGATATGCTGGCAGAGCTTCCGCCCTCGATTGAACAGCATTATTTTGAAAATAAAGACGGTTTGGATGAATTTTTGTTAAATAAGTGCTTGCAAAATAATGATACTGTCCTTATAAAAGGAGCAAGATATTCTTCCGAATTGTATAAAGTTACTGAGGCTCTGCTGAAACAGGGCAGGAGTTAAAGTTATGAAATGTCCGTTTTGCGGTTGTGATGATACGCAGGTTAAAGATTCTCGTAATGCCGATGACAATACCGCCATTCGCCGTCGTCGTGAATGTCCGGAATGCGGCTCCAGATTTACAACCTTTGAACGTGTGCAATTGCGTGAGCTGACCGTCGTCAAAAAAAATGGTGAGAAAACGCCTTTTGACAGAGATAAACTGGCCCGCTCTATCCAAATTGCAGTGAGAAAACGTCCGGTTACGCCCGAACGCGTGGAAAAAATCGTCAACTCCATTCAACGGCGTTTGGAAACCTCCGGCGAGGCCGAGATTCCGTCCACCACCATCGGACAATATGTGATGGATGCGCTTTCTAACCTCGACCACATTGCCTACATTCGTTTTGCTTCAGTTTACAAAGATTTTCGTGAAGTGAAAGATTTTGAAGATTTTGTTGAAACCATAGACCAGTTTGCCAAACCCAAACATCAAGATGAAGGAGATGATGAATAATGGCTAAATTTATTTCTGAAAAAATCAAAATGAAATCAGGTGCGCGTTTGGCCGCTGTGCAAGCCACTTATATGATTGAATATGGTCAGCTCCCCGTAGATGAAGTGATTAAAGACTTTGTTAACGGCGAAGTCGGCCGCTATGTGATTGAAGACGAAGGTAACGACCGCGAGGAATTGGTTGAAGTCGGCGCCATGGACAAGGCTTATTTTACCGAGCTGACCAAAGGCGTGCATGCCCACAAAGAAGAAATTGAAAAATCTTTGGCACATTATCTTAAAGAAGGTTGGTCTTTTGACCGCTTTGACGGCACTTTGCGTGCGCTTCTTCTCTGCGCCACTTATGAGCTGGCCTACACGCGCGATGTTGATGCCAATGTTCTTATTAAAGAATATGTCGATTTGGCCTATACATTTTTCACCAAGAATGAACCAAAAATGGTGAACGCTTTGTTAGACCAGATTGCCAAAGAAATTCGCTAAAAATGCAGTAAACGGGAAGCTAGAGCAATTTAGCGTCGTCAAGAAAAATTCATGTACCTCAATGTACACTAAAATTTTTCTTGCTCCTAAAATCACTCTATCTTCCGCGTTTCTTGCATTTTTATAAAAGAGGCGGGAAGCTAGAGCGATTTAGCGTCGTCAAGTTGGTAAGAGATGAAAAAATTGTTTTAGTTTTCAATCTGCAAAATAAATAAAAAGGAAAAATATGGCTGTTTTGAAATTATATGAATATCCGCATCCGGTGTTGAAGAAAAAAGCGCAGAAGGTCGAAAAAGTTGATGATGCCATGCGTAAGTTTTTGGATGATATGCTTGAGACCATGTATGCTGATGCCGGTGTAGGTTTGGCCGCGCCGCAAGTGGGCGTTTTGCAGCGCGTGGTGGTGATTGATGTGGCGCATGAAGATGAAGAACCACATCCATATTATATGGTCAATCCCGAAATCATTTGGAAATCGGAAGAAAAAGTTTGCGGTGAAGAGGGGTGCTTGTCCGTTCCCGATCAACGTGCGGAAGTGGAGCGCTTTACCTCTGTCAAGGTTAAATATCTGGACTATGAGGGCAAAGAGCAAGAGCTCTTGGCCGAAGGCTTTTTAGCCATTGCCGTTCAACACGAGTTGGACCATTTGGACGGGATTCTCTATATTGACCGAATCAGCCGATTGAAGCGGCAAATGCTTCTTAAAAAGCTGGAAAAAATGCGTAAAGAAAAGGCTCATCAATAAGATGGGCTTTTTTTATATATAAAAAAAGCCCAAAATAGACAAAAAGATTCCTCTTGCGAGAGGGGCAGATTTGTGGTATTATCTTTTCTTGTAAATATAAATTTTTGTTAATTATTATCTTCTGTATCATATGTAAGAAAATGATTCGTATTGAAAAGATGATTTGAAAAAAATTTGAGTGTTGCCAAGCTAGCAACCGCCCAACGAGCGAAGTATAGTGCCTCAGGGACCAAAAACAAATTTGTCAAACATTTTGAGTAGAACGAAAGCCATTTTCCCAGGGATGATGCAGGTTTTTAACATATACTCCGACTGAGATTCGAAAGAAGGTAAAGTTAGGAGTTCAGTTATGGCTAATATTACCATAGCTTTTTCAAAAGATGTAGAAACTGTTAAATCTTTGATGGCTCAAGGGTTCTGCCCCGTGGAATGCTCTTTTGGGGGCGTTTCAGTGGTGGACTCTCTTGAGTTAGACCACCACGGTTCTAAAAGCCATCTTGAATCGGTGGCAATTAGAGCTTATAGAGATTTCTTCGGCAAGCGTGCCGAAGATCCAAGGTTTATAATCAACCATATCGACGCGGACAGCATTTTCGCTGTTGCGGCGTTGGCCGGTTTGCTCCCGCACCCCGAGGCTGCGAAGTCAATGCCGGTCTTCTTACAGAAGACATGGGGTGTTGATCTTCTGCCGCTGGCTCAGACCATAGCAATTATGGACACTGACCCGATTGGTAGAGATATTATCTCTATGCCGATGGGATCAGTCCTTGCTGCGTGGAACAGCCTTTTCGGCGCTAATGCCAACGACGAGTTGGCTGCTTACGCTGCCGTCGAGGGTTTTCGTCGCTTGTTGACTCAGCCGTCCGCCAAGGTATTCGTATCTGCTGCTGAAAATGCCGAAAACGAACGCCGTGAAGCTGCGCTTGCAGACCTTCGCGAACGTGGGCACAAAAACGGCAAGGTGATGACCATTAAGCAGAGCCGAGTATTCGGTTTTGACGTGTGGTATCAGCGCAACGTTGAAGTCGGTGGTCCGACTGAGGCTGCCGGTTGGGATAACCCAATCGTGGTTTCTTGGCTCGAAGGAGCTGAGAATATCACAATGGCTTGCCCAAACAAAGAAGTTGCCGAAGAGCTTCTTGGCAAAGGTGGACTGATGAACGTCTTCAAGGCACTCAATGCCCACTACGGACTTGCCGAAGGTTCGGGCTTTGGTGGTCGTGAGACCATCGGCGGATCGCCTCGCGGTCAGAAAATGACCGAGGAGGATTTGACCAAGGCGGTTTCAATCATCAACCAGCTGATGAAGAAATAATCTTCTTTCGTCAGTTGGAAAGAGAGGTGTTTTTTATGCACCTCTCTTTTTTTGTTTATAGACCTTTGCCATCGTTATATTTTTGTTTGATGTATTGTTGCAGATTTTGCATGCCGACATTGGCATATCTTTGCACTCTTTTGATGACAAAATCCGGCAAGTTTGGAAATTTTGTTCCTTGCAGATTGCTGTATTTTTGATTGTTGTTATAATTAAAACAATTATATTCTTTACGGTCTTGATCATAAATAAAATCGAAAACTTTTTTACCGGCTTTACTCACATTAATTCTTAAGCAATTTTCTCTTTTATCGGTTGAAAATTTTTGCATGAAAACATTCACTTTTTCTTTATTGTCATTCAAGGTTTGGAAAGTGATTCCTTTTTTCAGTGTTTCATCATAGATATTCGTGTGCGTTTTGAATGGTTCTTGATAGCTGCCGTCTTTCAAGCTCTTTATCAAAGTTGGGGTTATGCCGAGCTCAGCCAATTTTTTAATGCGGTTCTTGATGATTGCATTATAAGTATTTATTTGCGCTTTGTTTTCTTCTCTAAATACAGTTGGAATTTTGATGAAGCCCGATAAGTCTTTGGTTTCATATTTTCCGGTTTGCGGATTGTATATATCCAGCGTGTATAGCTTTTGCCGGCGTCTGAAATATTCGGCATCTCCGTATTCCATGGAAGCTGTTGAAGCATCATAGGCAAAATCAAGTGTCATTGCCGGAATTTGTCCGCTTGGCTGTTTCCAATAGTTTGCGGCATAGCTCTTGTTCCAATTATGAATGGTGCCGTTGACAAGATAATTGTGGTCGCACAAAACTTGGGCGCGCATTTCCGGTGAAAGAGGGGATATTTTTTTGACCAGCCAATCACATTTTTTAGGAAAAACACTTAAATCGCCGCCGCTTTTGAAATAGTTGGCAATGCCGGTATAGGTCTCTTGCAAGTGAGCGGCTTTTTCATCATCTTCTTTATATTTGGCAAAGTTTTCAGGTGAGAGTTCAACATAATTTATCTCTTTTTTATCTCGGCTCAAATCTTCTGCGGCAAGAAGATGTTTGCACTCATGACAAAGTGAATAATATTTTTGTTTTTCATCCAAATAGCCTTTTTTTTGTGAAAGATAAAAGGCATAGATTATTTGTTCTTTTTCCGGAATGTGTTTCAATATTTCTTCAGCCGATAAGAGTTTTTTATTTTGGTTAATAAAATTTTTTACATTGTTAATGGCTTTTGCCATTTCCGGTGTGTAGAAAAAGACTTTGTCATAAACTTCAATATATTTTTGATTGTTATGAAATGCGGCTCTGGTCGAGTTTATTTTTGTTTTGTTGTGGTATTCATCATAGCAAATAACGGTTTTGGTTTGTTCATCATATTTCGGAAAATAAAACTCCGGTGTTCTCTTAACACAAAGCTCCATATTTTGGAATTGTGGCGGAAGGTCTGTCGTTTTGATTTCATATTCTGCCATAACCGGTTGGGTGCCGCTTTTGCTTGCCATATCCAGCACTTGTTTTCTTAAAGCGCTTATATCTTCCAATTCATTGACGTTGGATATTTGCGTAGGGTTTTCTAAGGATAATTCTTTTAGTAATCTTTTGGTTATATCATAATCGGCCTTTCCAAACTGCTTATGAAACTCAAAGGGTTGGGATAATTTTGTGTCAAAGTATTTGCTTTGTTTATATTGCTTTATCTCAGCATCACTCAAAGAGACATCATCTTTGAACGCAACAAAAAAGCCGGAATTTGTTTTTAAGACTTTAACCATTTATTTTCTCCTTTTATTGCTCTTATCATAGCAGATTTTGGTGTGAAAGAAAAGTCTAAATTCTCTTGCTTATTTATTGAAAATTTCTACAATAAAGCAAATTGAATAAGGAGACTATTTATGAAAGTTGTTTTTATGGGAACGCCGGATTTTGCCGTGCCGGTTTTGGAAAATTTGGTCAAAGAACATGATGTGGTTTGCGTTTATACGCGAGCGCCGAAAGAAGCCGGACGCGGGCATAAAGAAACCCAAACTCCCGTGCATCTCAAAGCTATAGAACTTGGCATTGACGTCCGCACACCAAAAACTTTGCGCAACCCCGAGGAACAACAAAAGTTCAAAGATTTGCAAGCCGATGTGGCGGTGGTGGCCGCCTATGGACTTATCTTGCCCAAAGAAGTGCTCACAGCTTTTCCTTATGGTTGCTTGAACACGCACGCTTCTTTGTTGCCGCGTTGGCGCGGGGCGGCGCCGATTCAGCGCGCGATTGAGGCCGGTGATGCAAAGTCAGGCGTTACCATTATGCAGATGAATGAGGGGCTTGATACCGGTGATATGTTGCTCAAAGGCGAAGTGGAAATCACCGATACCACAACCGGCGGCGAGCTTCATGATGCGCTCTCAAAAATCGGGGCGGATTTGATTATGGAGGCTTTGCGCAACTATGCTTCTCTCAAACCGCAAAAACAAGATGACAGCCAATCTTGCTATGCCGCTAAATTGGAGAAAGAAGAAACTCATTTGGATTTTGCGCAATCAGCCGAAGTTTTGGAACGCAAAATCAGAGCCTTTAATCCGTTTCCCTCAACCTATTTTGAATATAAAGGCGAGCGCTTCAAAGTTTATGAAGCCGAGGCTTTGATGGCAGATTCCGGCTATGCCGCAGGTACGATTATCCCCAATGACAGCGGCTTGTTGATTGCTTGCGGGGAAGGTATGCTCTTTGTTACCAAAATTCAACGTCAGGGCAAAAAAGCCATGCCGATTGAAGAACTTTTGCGTGGCTTCCAATTCACCCCAGATGAGATGGTGGCCTGATTGCAACAATTTGCAAAAATATGTGTGTCGTGAAGTGATAAAAAAATCTTGTCCTTCACGACTTTTTTTTTATACTGAATCCATGTTAAAATTTTGGGAGAAAAATTATGGGAAATAAATTGTTTGGAACCGACGGCGTGCGCGGCGTGGCCAATGTTTATCCGATGACGGCGGACTTTGCGATGAAACTTGCTTTGGCTTGTGCCGAAACCGTGTGCAAAAACAAAAAACGCGTGGCTATAGGTAAAGATACACGTATCTCGGGCGATATGCTTGAGGCCGCTCTTTCAGCCGGATTTACCGCCAAAGGCGTGGATGTTATCCGTTTGGGTGTTTTGCCGACACCTGCCGTGACCACGGTTACACCCATGCTTGACGTGGATATGTCGGTGATGATTACGGCTTCTCATAACCCTTATAAAGACAACGGTATTAAACTGATTGCATCAGACGGCGAAAAATTTGCCGATACGGTTACGGCAGAACTCGAAGCTAAAATTGAAGCCAATAATTTTTCTTATGATGAAGATGCTTTGGGGCGCATTCATGACGAGCACAAAGCTATTGATGAATATGTCAAACTGGCCAAATCGGTGATGAAAAACGGTGCCAATCTCAAAGGCCTTAAAATTGTCTTAGATGGTGCCAACGGCGTTTTCGCAAACATCATGCCGGAGGTTTATCAAGAACTCGGAGCTGAAGTCGTTACATTAGGATGTTCTCCCAACGGCTTGAATATCAACAAAGATTGCGGCTCGATGCATCCGCAAAATATGATGGACAAAGTTAAAGAAGTTAAAGCAGATTTAGGCATTGCCGCTGATGGAGACGGGGATAGAATCATCGTTTCCAACGACAAAGGCGAGAAGGTGCCTTCCGAGCAAATCATCGCGTTTCTTGCGCAAAATATGCAAAACGAAGGCTCTCTTAATGGCCGCGCCGTGGTTTCAACCGTGCTTTCTAACACCGGTTTGGAGCGCTTTGTTAAAGAAGAACTCAAGTTGCCTTATTACAGCACGCCGGTCGGTGAGCGCCATGTGGTTGCCAAGATGAAAGAAATTAACGGTGCCGTCGGCGGTGAGGAGTCCGGCCATGTGGTGGCATTTGACTACTGTAAATCGGGCGATGCTTTGATTGTTTCTTTGCTTATCTGCCAATATCTCTTAAAAGCGCACAAGAAAATGAGTGAAATCTTTCCGCTTTTTGCCATGGATCCGTTTGAGTTTGTCAGCTTGCGTTTTGGCTCTCGCGAGCAGGTTAAAGAAGTGGTCAAATTACCTGAAATTTTGCGCCTTGTTGAAGAACAAAAACGTCTTCTCGGCGATGAAGGCCGCGTGGTTATTCACCCCTCCGGAACAGAGCCTCTTGTTCGTGTTTGGGTGAGTGGCAAAAATGCCGATAAGGTCAAGGCCATTCACACCACTTTGGTCAATGCTTTTACAAAACTTCAACAGGAGAATGTGGCTTAATCTTTTGTTTACTTTCTCGGCGTATAATGACCTCTGTAATGTGAATTTAAGGAGTTTTCCTATTATGGTATATAATCAAGATAATTCTAATTTAGATTGGCAGAGAAATTTGCAGCCAAAAGTTCAACCCCAGATTCGCGGTAGCCAGCTTTTGGTTGCTTATACGCTTAAAAAAGCCGAAGCTCCGGTTTTTAAAACCACGTCCACACGTTGCGTTTGGCCGGGGTCTATCTTGACCAATGAAAGCCGAATCTTCAGCCGTCGTTTGACCGTTAAGGCCTGAAGTATGATTAAAGGTATTTTGGCACTTTTTAATACCGGAATCATCTTTGATCCGTTTGTCCTTTGCGGGATTCTTTTGGGAATCTTTACCGCTTTTACGCCCGATACGGAATTGATGGAAAACTTGTTTCGGCAAAACAGCTTCTATTTGCTGATTTTGTTGTTGTCTTTTTTGTATAATTATCTTTTGAAAAAAGTTTATAAAGATGACGGCTATACGCTTGATTATGTGCGTATGGCCTTGAATATTGTTTTATCCTTGGTGAAATTTGTTGTTTCTTGTGCTTTGAGCATTGTCTTTATTATGATGCTGTTTGCTTTCTAAACCAGCATATCAACCGCATGCTCGGATGAGGCCATGTTGGCGGCCATTTGTTCCGTGGCCTGGGTCAATAAGTCGGTTACTTGTTGCTGCATCTCAACATTGGTCTTAATTAAAGACATTTGCATTTGTTGCATGGACAGAGCATAATTGCTGATTGCGCCTAATGATGACATGTCTTTATCTCCTTTTCAATATTTCTTATTGCATTTATCAATATACCACAAAAATTAAAGAATGTTAAACAAAAAAAAGAGACTTTTAGAAAAAAGCCTCTTTTTTTATGGGTTTTTGCTTTGTTTTACATGAAGTATTGAATCTCTAAAAAGATAGATGCAATAAACACACTCAAAAGCATGGTCGGAATGGACCAGAGCAAGAAACCGATAAAGCTAATCGGGTGGCCTTCACGCTGAGCCATACCGGCAACAATTACGTTGGCCGAAGCACCAATCAAGGTACCGTTGCCGCCAAAGCAAGCACCCAAGGATAGGGCCCACCATACCGGCATCATGGCCTCACGTCCGCCCATCGACTCTTCCATGGATTTTATCATCGGAATCATCGTGGCCACAAACGGAATGTTGTCAATGGCACTAGAGATTACGGCCGATGTCCACAAGATTAAGAATGTGGCTTTTTCAATGCTGCCTTCGGTCATTTCTACAAACTCTTGCCCCAGAAGCGCCAGTACACCGGTGACTTCCAAACCATAGACAATGACAAACAAACCGGTGAAGAAAAAGATGGTGGTCCAGTCTACCGAACCTAAGATGTTTTCAACCTTTTGTTCTCTTTCTTCATGGTTGTTGCCAAAGGTATACAGCAACAACAAAACGGCCGCACCGGCAATGGCGATGGTGCCGTTGGCTATGTGCAAATGTTCGGCACTCATAAAGCCGGCAATGACGCAGAACAAGACAAACAGAGATTTGTGCAACAAAGATCTGTCGGTGATGCAATCTCTTTCATCAATGCTCATCACGGTTGCTTTGTTGGCTTCGGTGGTGACCAGTTTTTTGCCCCATATCAAGTCAAAGCCAAAAGCCAATACCAACATGGTGACAATGACAATCGGGGTTAACTCAAACAAAAAGTCTGAAAAAGATAGACCCAAAGATGAGCCGATTAAGATGTTTGGTGGGTCACCAATCAGAGTTGCGGTACCGCCGATGTTGGCGGCAAAAATCTCCAAAACCAGATAGGGGTAGGGGTTGATGTTGAGCTTTCTCGTGATTTGGAAGGTGACCGGTGCAATGAGCAAAACGGTGGTCACATTGTCCAAAAAGGCGGAGAAAAAGGCTGTTACCAAAGCCAAAACAACCAGCAAACCTCTGGGGTTGGCGCGCACTTTTTTGGCCGCCCATACGGCAACATATTGGAACATTCCCGATTTTTCGGAAATGCCGACAATCGACATCATGCCGATAAGCAAGGCCAAAGTGTTGAAATCAATTCCTTTCAATGCGGTTTGTTGAGTTAAGATGCCGGCAAAAATCATGATGCTGGCGCCAAGCAAAGCTACAATGGCGCGGTTTACTTTTTCGGTAAACAGAATCACATAAGCTATGATGACAATGGCTACGGCAACGACTTTTGCATCTAACCCAAAAACCAAATTAGGTATTGCGGATACATCAGACATTTTTTTTCTTTCCTTATTTATTAGAATTTTTACTCTTATGTTATATGTCGATAAAGCTAATATAATCTTAATTTTTCAGAATAAAAAAAAGAGGCTCATTTCTGAACCTCTTTTAGTTTGTCCTTTTGCCTTACATGAAGTGTCTTATATGCAGATATAAAGCGGCGATGCCGGTTGATATCAGCATGGTCGGGATGGACCAGATTAAAAACTTCAAAAAGCTGATCGGGTGGCCTTCACGCTGAGCCATGCCGGCAACAATGACGTTGGCCGAAGCCGCAATCAAAGAACCGTTGCCGCCAAAGCAAGCGCCCAAAGACAAAGCCCACCAAACCGGCATCATGGCCTCACGCCCGCCCATCGACTCTTCCATCGATTTTATCATCGGAATCATCGTGGCCACAAAGGGAATGTTGTCGATGGCGGTGGAGACAAAGGCTGAAACCCAGATAACCAACATGGCGGCTTTTTCAATGCTGCCGTCGGTCATCTCCACAAACTTTTGTCCCATCAGCTTCAAGACACCGGCTTCTTCCAAGCCATAGACAATGGCAAACAAACCGGCAAAGAAAAAGATGGTGGTCCAGTCTACCAAATTGAAGGCTTCTTCTACCTTGTGTTCTCTTTTGCCATGGTCGTCTCCGAGGGTGTATAGCAAGAGCAAAACCGCGGCGCCAAACATGGCAATGGTGCCGTTGGCAATGTGAAAATGCTCGGCACAGATAAAGCCTAAAATGACGGCGGCCAAAACAAACAAAGATTTTTTGAGCAAGGTCCAGTCGGTGATGCTGTCAATCTCGTTTATTTTCATGACCAATTTTTTGTGTTTTTCACTGGTGACAATTCTTTTGCCCCAAATGAAGTCAAATATGAGAATCTGAACCAACATGGTGATGGCAACCACCGGCGTGAGTTCAAACAAAAAGTCGGTGAAAGAAAGATTGATGGCCGAACCTATCAATATGTTCGGTGGGTCGCCAATTAAGGTGGCGGTGCCGCCGATGTTGGAGGCAAAAATTTCGGCAATCAGATAAGGATAAGGCGTGATGTCCAGTTTTCTGGTGATTTGGAAGGTGACCGGCACAATCAGCAAAACCGTGGTGACATTATCTAAAAAAGCCGAAAAAACAGCCGTGACCAAGCTCAAAACAATCAGAATCCCTCTGGGGTTGGCGCGCACTTTTTTGGCTGACCATATGGCCACATATTGAAACATGCCGGATTTTTCCGAAATGCCGACAATGGTCATCATACCTATCAACAAAGCCAGGGTGTTGAAGTCAATGCCTTTGAGGGCGGTTTCTTGGGTTAAAATTCCGGTGAAAATCATGATGCCGGCGCCAAGCAAGGCCACAACGGCACGGTTGAGTTTTTCGGTAAACAAGATGATGTAGCTCACCACCAAAATGGCAGTGGATAAGACCATCGGGTTTAAGCCGAAAATCACGTTTGAAACGTGAGGTAAGTTTTCTACAGGCATATTTGTCTCCTGAACCAAATTGCTATTTCCGGTTCAGCATAACAAACAATCCTAAACTTTGTCTTAATTTTGGCGGCTGATATATTTTATGGCGCCGTATAAGCTATTGAGCTCTTGCTCGGTCAATCGGTTGCGGGTAAAAATGTTTTGCAGATTGATGAACATTTTTTCTCTTTTGTCTCCGACTTTATAATTGCCGCAATTTTCCAGCAACTCTTCAAAATGCTCAACAAATTTGATGACTTTGTCTTTGGTGGCCAAAGTTGTTCCGTTCATCTCAAGATGAACTTCGGGTTTGTCAATTTGGGTTTTATAAAACTCATAACCGATGATCAAAACGGCTTGAGACAGATTTAAAGAGCTATGTTTGGGGTTCAACGGAATGTTGATGATGGCATCGGCCAAACTCACATCCACATTGCTCAAACCGGTTCTCTCACAGCCAAACATGATGCCGCAAGTGTTGCCTTTCGACATTATCTTATTCATCTCAAGGGCTGCCGTATCGGCATTATAAATGGATTTTATTTGGTCGCGATGACGTGCCGTGGCGGCATAAACATAGTTCAAATCGGCAATGGCCTCTTTGGTGGAAGCATAAACTTTGGCGTTGTATAAAATTTCTTCGGCATTGGAAGAGGCGGAGACGGCTTTGGCTGACAGGTGATCTTCTCTTGGCGAAACCAAGCGCAGTTCGGACAAACCGCAGTTCATCATGGCACGTGCCGACATGCCGATATTTTCCGCCAGTTGCGGACCGACTAAAATCATGACCGGTTGTTTTGACATTTATTTTATTTACCTTTTATTTTAATAAATCTGCGGCACGCGGGCGAGCCGATTTTTCTTCTTCGGTGGGCATTTGTACCTGAATTATTTCTTTTTGTAAACCCATATCATCTTGAATGTATTGACTTAGGGCTTTTTTGTCCTTGATATCCACATTTTGGGTCGGCTTATCCATCATTTTTTTTATGGCATTGCTGTTTCGGACATATTCTCGCATCAGAGAATCGTTTGCCTTGTTATAAACCTGTTGGTTGATGTCGGAAACCATTTTGGCTTTGGTTTCAATCTTGCTCTGTTGAACCATCATATCGCTGGACAAGGGAGCTTCTTCTGCGGCGGCTTTTTCTTGCGCCATGCCGAGCGAAGCCGAGCTCAGCAAAATGGATAAACTCAATAGGCTTATGTGTTTTATCATCGCTTGCCCTCCGAAAATTTAATCTGTTCCCAAAACATCTAATGAATTAAACATCAAGTTTTCCAAATCAAGTCCGGTGCCGCGCTCAAATACTTCTATGATGCCGTTGGTCATGCCGCGCAAGGGGTCGTCTTTGACATCGGCCTGCATCACTTCATCATAGGCTACGCGCAACTTTTTGGCATAATCTTGCGGCATGCTTTTGATTTTGGCATCATAGCTATCGGGGATTTTGTAGCCCATTTTGCGCAAATGTTCCAAAGCGGTAATCATGTTATGGCGGTTGACTTCCGGAGCTATCATCTCTTGGCCTTTGGCATCGGTATAGGTTGTGGCCTCGCCAATGTAATTTAACTTTCCATGCTGGCCGCTGCCGCGCCAGGTTTTGATGCCGCTTTTATCTCTGGCTCTGGCCCAAGGGTCAACCGGCAAAATGTCGCCGCCGTTTTCGGTGTTGTCATAAACAGGAGCCTGGGTGATATCGGTATTGGCCACATTGTCGCCAAAGTAGCCCTCATTGGGGTTGGGCGCCCAAGGGTTGGTCGGAAGTTGGGCAAAAGCGCTTCCCGACATGAATAAAATGCCTAAAAAAGCTGATATGCCGATAGTTTTTTTCATGAATTTTCTCCTGCCATATACTTATACTATACCTCATTTTTTAGCAGATGAATAGTTACAATTTGATTAAATATCATCTTGCTTACAGATAAAACCGCCGCCCATGACCCTTGTCTTATTATAAATGCAACAGCCTTGGCCGGGGGCAACGCCGTAAAAATCGTTCAGCAAATTGACTTCTGCCATGCCATTTGCCAAAAAATGGATGCGGGCCGGAACTTCTTTTTGTCGTGAGCGCAGCTTGACCATATATTCTCCGTCAAGAGGGGCGTCTTCGGCCAGCCAGTTGACATCTTTTATCAGCACTTTCTTTTGCTTGAGCTCGTCTTCGTGGCCGACAATCAGTCGGTTGTTTTTTACATCTAGCTTCAAGACATATAGAATGCCGATATCGCCGCCGATGCCCAAGCCGCGTCTTTGTCCAACCGTGTAGTTTATCAACCCTTTATGCCGGCCGATGATTTTGCCGTCGGTCAAGACTATATCTCCTTCGGTATTTTGAAAATCGGGATTGAGTGCTTTTATCAAGTCGGCATATTTGCCATTGCTGACAAAACAAATGTCCTGACTATCGGATTTTTTATAAATTTCCAAACCGGCGGACTGAACCAAAGCCCGCGTTTCTTCTTTGGTATAGACTGCCAGCGGACAGCGTAACATTTCCAAATTGTGCTTTGCAACATCAAACAAAAAATAGCTTTGGTCTTTTTTTAAATCGGCTCCTTTATGCAATTCCACGCCGTTTGTCGTTAGCCGGATATCGGCATAGTGGCCGGTGACCAAAATATCAGCCCCAAACTCACGGGCTTTATCGGCCAAGAGCCCGAGTTTGATATGGCGGTTGCACAAAATGCAGGGTGAGGGGGTCAGCCCTTCCTGATAAGCCGAGGTGAAATAGTGTACCACCTTATCGGCAAACTCTTTTTTATAGTCGATAAAATGATGCTCAATGCCCAAAATTTTTGCCACTTTGGCGGCATCTTGGATGGAAGAAATTTCGGGAGCGTATGGCGGCTGCAACAAATCCATGGTTAGGCCGAAAACTTCGTATCCTTGCTGTTTGAGCATGATGGCTGCGGCTGAGCTATCCACCCCGCCGGACATGGCTACACAGACTTTGGTTTGCGCGTTGGGTTTGTTGAGGCCAAGAGAGTTAAGCATCTTTTTTTCCTGCTTTGAGTTCATTAATTTCTTTTTGTAATTTGATTATTTCTTCGTTCAATTTTTCAATTTTTTCCGATATCGGGTCTTTGATTTGTGCGGTTACACCATAAGCCTCAAAACGCTTTTTCTCTTCTTTGCTTTGTTGGCTATGATGTGCCGGCACGCCGACAACCGTCATGTTGGCCGCAACATCTTTTAGAACAACGGCATTGGAGCCGACCTTGACATTGTTGCCGATGGTTATGGGGCCCAAAATTTGGGCGCCGGAGCCGATAATTACATTGTGGCCGATTGTTGGGTGGCGCTTGGTCATGACTTTGCCTTTTTCGTTAAATACGGTTGTTCCGCCCAAGGTCACATCATGATACATGGTGACGTTGTTGCCGATTTCTGCCGTTTCTCCTATCACAACGCCCATGCCGTGGTCAATGAAAAAACCTTCGCCGATTTTGGCTCCCGGATGAATCTCGATTCCGGTTAAAAAACGAGCAATTTGTGAAAAAACGCGCGCCGTCAGCTTAAAATTTTTTTTCCAGAGAAAATGATTGAAACGATATAACAAAATGGCATGAAGCCCCGAAGAACAGAGAATCGCCGTCATTCTGTTTCCGGTGGCGGGGTCGCGGGCGATGACGGCATCAACGTCTTTTAAAATTAACTTGTATTTTTCAATCATTTTGTGCTACATTCCTCAAAAAATTAATAATTTATATATCTTTGCCGATATATTATACTAAAGATGTTAAATTTTAAGTTAAGAAGAGAATTTATATGACTGAAGTACTTTTTAACGGTTTGGCCGGCAGATTGGAAGGCCGGTATCATCAAAGTGATAAACCCGGTGCGCCGATTGCTTTGATTTTGCACCCGCATCCGCAATATGGCGGTACCATGAACAACAAAGTGGTCTATACTTTGTTCAGTTGTTTTGAGCGCTTGGGCTTTTCGGTCTTGCGCTTCAATTTCAGAAGCGTGGGGCGTTCTCAAGGCGAGTTTGAAGATGGTCCGGGCGAGCTTTCCGATGCCACCGTGGCTTTGGATTGGCTGCAATCGGTTAATCCGGAAGCACGTCAATGCTGGATTGCCGGATATTCTTTCGGGGCTTGGATTGGTTTGCAACTCTTGATGCGTCGTCCCGATATTAACAATTTTATTGCCGTGTCTCCTCCGGCTAATGAAAAAGATTTTTCTTTCTTGGCTCCATGCCCGACTTCCGGTTTGATTGTGCAAGGCGGCGCTGATGAAATTGTCAATCCACAGAGTGTGGCCACGCTTGCCAAACGCCTGAATACGCAACGCAACGTACAGGTCGATTTTGCGCTTTTGGAAGAGGCTGACCATATGTATAATAACCATTTGGTTGACTTATACAAAATTGCCGGCAACTATATTATTGAAGCCGTCAAAAAGAAAGCACCGCAGAAAAAACGCCGCGGTCGTCGCAAAAAGGTTGAAATGCAAGACGAGGAGCCTTTAATGCTTACCGATGACACCGCTGATGCGGCCGAAAATGATGAGCTTGATGATGATTTCGGCGATGAAGGTGACGAGGAAGAATAGATTGGCAAAAAATCTAAAAAAAAAGCGGAGCTTTAAGCTCCGTTTTTTTTGTTTTTGACATATTCCAAAATATAAACCCTGATGGCGCTTGATAGATTTTCATGTTCACGCAAAGAATCAATTTCTGTTATTATCTCATTGATTGTTTGATGTTTTTCTTTTGCAATATTTTGCAACTCAAGCCAAAATTCTGCCTCCAAAGAAATGCTGGTTTGATGCCTGCCGGCGATGACTACGGAAATTTTTTTCATTTATTTTTTTTACGGAAAGCATCAATGGAGACAACCGTGGCTGCGCCGGAAACTTTTTTCTCTTTTTCTTCGGTCGGGACAGAGGCGCTGTTGGCGGAAGATGGCTCATCGCCGGCGGCAAAGCTCAGACCAAACTTGGCATAAGGGTCGGCAAAATAGGTGATGGCCTCAAAGGGAACGGATAAATTTTGTTGGATGCCGCCAAAGCTCAAATCTACCGAAAAATGGTCAGCTTCAACCCGCAAGTTGGCAAACTGATGTTGTAAGACAATGGTCATTTCTTCCGGATATTGGCTTTTGAGATAATCGGAAATTTGGGTGCGCGGATGGTTGGTTTTGAAGGTGATGTAAAAATGGTTTTCTCCGGGAAGACCTTGTCTTTCGGCAATTTTCAAAGCCTCAACCACAACATTTTTCAATGATTTTTCAATCAGCTTATCATAATTTATTTCGGTTAAAAATTCTTCCATTTTATCACCTTGAAATTGGGTTAAGAGAAAAGGGCCGTTCTGTTGCTGGGTGGCCCAAACCCCACTTTCAACTATCCATAGTTAAAAGAATTTCATTTTGTTGCGACTACAAATTAAGCAGCCATTGCAACAGGAGCTACGTTATTATCGTTAGCATTCATTTAAGTTGAACCGATAACGGTGGTATCTCACCGGGTACGACATACATATCTTTACTGTTCCCAATCAAGCCTGTTTCACCCCCCATATCGGGTTGTTCCTTTTTGGTGGAGGTGCCGGGTACCGCCCCCGGGTCTTGAAAACCTATTTCATACAGCCTCTAGTACCATAGCTGATTGCTCAGCAAGTCTTAATATAGGGAATATCGGCGCATTTTGCAAGCCTTATCTTGCTTGACAAAAAAATATTTAATGTTATCTTTTTTGTAATCAACTTATTATTTAAATTTTACAATTATGGACAGAAAAGAAATGATTGAGAGTCTTGATCAGAGAGATCAGATTCTCTTTGCCATGTTAATGCATGCGAACGAGGAAACTCTTTTGCAGATGTTTGTCGATGGTTATACGTTGAGCGTAACCGCCTTGGAGATATTATATCTCCGTGGTTTTCCCTCTTGTTTTATTAGGGAATGTATCCAAAAAACCAAATATTATACCGGCGGGGAAAAATTTTATCGCTGGTTGTGCGCTTATCTTGGTTGGCAGGCGGCTGAAGATTTTATTTTAAGCCAATGTGATTTTGATGATGAGTTTTTGGGGCTTCTTTCCGATGCCAGTTTGGAACGCTATAAGCGGCAGGAAATATTGAAACTGAAAAAAGCTCGTGCCATTGAGTGATCTTTTTTCTAAAAAATTTTGAGGCTGGGGAATCTTTCTTCAGCCTTTTTTTATATTTATTTGCTATTCTTCTCTTAAAGGAGAAAAAATATGACTAAAGTTGCCATTTGGTGCCGCCATGCACAAGATAATTTGATTGCCGTCGGAAAAAATATTCCCTGGCAGATAAAGTCTGATTCCGAGTTTTTTATTCATGTGGTGGAAGGAGGCAACGTGGTGATGGGACGCTTGACTTATGAAGCCTTGCCGAATCGGACGATTCCCAATTGCAAAATTTATGTTTTGACCTCGGATTACACCTACAAAGTTTCGGACAAAGACAATCATTTTGTGGTTTCTGATGTGCGTGATTTTAAGGATTTTCCCGAGGATTTATACATTGCCGGCGGGGCTAAGGTTTATGAATCTTTTTTGACCGGCGGGGCCAAGCTCTTGCCCGATATTGTGGTCGATTGTGTTTATGACGGAGAGATTTTGCCCAACCTGAAAGGGGATAAAATCAACATCTCTTCTTGCTTGCCGGTCTTGGCCAAAAAATATGCAAAAGTTGCTGAAAATCAAGTTGATGGCGTGGAGCGTCGGATGCTTATTAAACGCGGCGATTTTGTTGACCAAGCGGTGATGAAAAAAATTTTGACACTGTTGCAAAATTAGGTCTTGACTTTCTCTCAAATGTGAATATCATGCCGACTTCGTTCCGAAATTAAATCATGTTATGAGGATATTTTTAAGAGAGCATTATGAAAGTGCAATATCATAAATTTTGCCTGAATGCTTTGACAAAACAGGCGGTTTTATGTGCTGAGAACAGCAAAACACTCAGCTCTCTTTCTATATCCGATTTGGTGATGCTGAAAGCTGAATTGTATGGTATGTATAATTTGAGCACGGAAGAGTTGATTGACTTTTTGAATGCTCCAAATCGCAAAAAAATGCATGATGTTTCAGACATGGATGATGACGAAAAACGGGTGGTTCGTGCCTTGATTCGCTTGAATGCTCATGCGCGCCGAAGAATGCTGAAAATTGCTCGCGATTTTCGCGAGAAAAAACCTTCGGCCAGCCGTCAGGATGTTCATGATTTGGCTTTTGTTTTTCGGAACAACGGTCGAGATTTTACTCCTTATCCGGAGGTCAAACAGATGAACGCCGAGGTGGCTTGGTATCATCACCAAAAGCTGATTGCTCTGAAAAAGTCTGTTTGGAAAAAGTTTTTGATTAAGAAATTCGGTCATGCCCTGGATTCGGCAAAAAAATGTTTTTGATAATTGCGTTTCCGGGCTCGAATACTGGCTGGATGATGGTGGTTCTCGCTCATCTGGTCAGAAAGCTCCCGTGAGAGTGGAAAATATTAAGCATCGCTTAGAGAGAACTCACTAATTTTTATAAAGTTATAAACTCCAAGAATAAAACCCCTGAGAAGTTCATTCCCAGGGGTTTTATTTATCTTTCTTTATGCGGCTTTGGTTTCTTCCAAACCATAAGGAATGTCATCAAACAAAACCGGAATGTGTTTTCTGAACTCTTTTAACAACATGAGCATGATGTGTTGAACGCTCGGGTGTGCAGCCGGGGCGCAACGTAGTTTGAAAATGTGGCGCCACTCTCTGATGTTTGCGGTTATGATGACATCGGCTTTGGTGGAGTGGGGCAGAAGCATTCTCAATTGGTCGGCCTTGGCACCTTTTCCCGCCATTTCCAGATATGATTTTTCTATCATCTCCATGGTTTTGTACCATATGTTGTAAATATCCGAGCCCTCAATCATATTGCTGGGTTTCATGAAGGTCAGTTCATTGCCGTATTTGCCTTTGGAATAGTTGCAAAAACGGGTGCTTTCAATGGCAAAACTGGCCATGCGGTGACGGGTTAGGTCTTTATAAGCGCCAACATCGGTGGTGAGCTTGACCGTGATGGAAAAATGCTCAATCATGGCCTCATGCCCCATTTCAAGCAGCTTTTTTATCATGGCTTTGGCAGAATCGGTGGTGATTTTGTCTTCACTCTTATAGCAGTTGCGGGCGCATAATTCCAAATGTTTCAAAATATAATCACCGTCAATCGGGGTGATGATTTCGACTTTGGGGTCAACAAGTTTTACCATGGTTTTCAAATCCTCTTTTTACAGCTTGCAAATAAAATTATTTCTTTTACATTACAAGAAAAAAAGGAGTTTTGTATGATTAATTATATTTATACCCCGATAAAATTTGTGAAACTTTCGCATTATGTGGATAATGAAAATAATTTGACCTATTCTACCGATGGGGCGGCTTGCTTTGATATTTGTGCGGCTCTTTCCGAGCCTTATGTCTTGAAATCAGGCGAGCGTTTCGGCTTTCCGACGGCAATTAAAACCGCGCCGGAATTTCCGCTCTGGTTTCGCGTCAACTCGCGCAGCGGTTTGGCCTTGAAGCAAGGCATTTTTGCCATCGGCGGCATTATTGATACCGATTATCGCGGTGAGTGGAAAATCATTCTCGTTAACAGCGGCAGAGAAGATTATGTGGTTCATCCGGGGGATAAAATTGCCCAAGTGGAGCTGCCTTTTCCATATCGGGCTAAGTTTGAAGAAGTGTCGGCAGAAGAATTTGCCGCTTTGCAAACCAACCGCGGTGAGGGTGGTTTTGGCTCCAGCGGAAGGTAAATCTTATTTAAAAAAGCAAAAAGCCCGAGTTTCACAACTGGGGCTTTTTTAAGAATTACATCTAGAAAGACAATTAAGAATTCAATATCTTCTTATCATATATTCTCTGCGTTTGTCTATTGATCTTTCAAGTACGTTGTCCGACTGAAAATGGCTGATTTTTTCTTGGTTGAGCGCAACGATTGTAACATTTTTTTTCTTTAATGTTCCTTTGGCATTGTTGCTCAAAAACATTTTGTTTTCAGGAAAATCGGCGTGCGGATGTTTCAACATGCTATATGTTTGATAGGTTGTTCCATCTAAAATTATGCCGTTGGTTTGAGCATAGTTTTGGATGGCGCGGGTCATTTCTAAACTTTTTTCTTTTTCCATAACTTTATATTTTTAGTGATAATAATACTTGAATTGGAAAAATTCATAGCACAAAGGCTTTGAGAAAGCAAGTTCTTTTTAGCCAAGCAGGCTCAAAACAATGCCAACGGAAAAAGGAATGGATAGGTTATCGTCAATTTCGGTTTTGTCTTCATAGACTTCGGCGGCGGTGGCCAGCAAGCAGGCCAGCACCGATGCATAGGTGAAATGAAACATCGGCTCAAAAATCATGCAGATGAACAAGGCGCTCATGAAAAAGGCAAAAGTTCCTTCCAATGATTTGTTTTTATATATTTTTCTGGTGCCGTAGGCTTTGCCGATGAGGGCGGCAAAGGTATCGGATATTAGCATAACCGTCATCGAAATCACGGCAATTTGTTTGGAAAAAAGCAGCGTGCAGGCGATGGCTGCCAACAGGACATATAGTGAGCCGCTGGTTTGAAAATAGATGCGTTTGGTTTCTTTTTGCCTTAAGGTTTTGAAAAACAAACGGCCGAATATGGCGCGTGCCCAAGGCCAACGCTGATAGTTGCCATATTCCAATACGGCATCGGCCAAAAACAAAACCGAAAATATGATGATGGCAATTCCCGGATGAACAAAATATATCAATGCCGGAATCCACAAAGAACTCAGGTGGATGCTCTTGCGGAAAATTTCTTTTTTATAAGATTTGTCAACCGCATCTATTCTTCTTTTGACGAGCTCTATTTTTTCTTGCGAAACGGTTTTAAAACGAGAGCGCAAGCGAATGACTTTTTCAATATTAAAGCGTTGCAGAGCAATTTTTAAGCGGTTAATTATCATATTTTATGTGTTCCTGAGCGTGTTTGTTTTGCGGATAGTTGCGCAAAATCATCAGACGAGAGTTCTTTTTGACAAAGCCGTTGAAAAGACTATAGGTTCCGTCTTCCGCAATGCGGCTGTTATATGAGTTAGTCTGATTATTTAATTTTTCAATATCAATGTTCATAAAAGCAAGCACGCAAACGGCAATATACAAAACAAAGTGAAAAATTCTGCGGCCGAAAGTCGGCATTTCAATTTTGGTGAGCAAGAGTTTTCTCAGAAGCAGGCAGAGGAGGAGGCTTGCCGTCAAGATGAGGCTTAAGAGATCACCTAACGGATATTCGGCATAAATTTCTGCCAAAATCTTTTGCGCTTGGGTGATGTATGTTTCCGGCGCGGCATCTTTCAAAACATTGAGCTCGCTCCAAAAGATGATGGAAGAAACGTTTTCCAAAATGTTTAGAAACATAAACAGCGTGAAAAAGACATAAGTGATGATTTTATCTGCGCGTGTGTTTTGATATTTTTTCGGCAAAATGGTTAAATAAATGACATAGGGAAAAATCATGAACAAAAAAGAAACCAATGAGGTGAGTTGCAATACACCCAAATCTTGCACAATGGTTTTGAAGCTCCAATCGACATTGTCAAAATTATCCAGAGCCAGATAGAGCGCCGCTAAAAATTCCGTGCTTATAAAGCAAATTAAAAAAATGCCCAATCTTCTGACCAAAAATGAGTTCATATATTTTCTCTTTTGCAACTTTAAGTTTTTGTTGGTGCTATTTTACGTTGTTTGTTGCCAACTTGCAATGATAAAAGCAAAATTATACATACCTGTTTTGCAAAAAAATATCTCCGAAAAATTTTCGGAGATATTTTTTTGTTCATGAGCTTAGATGGCTTTTTTGATGGCATCAATGGCTGCTGCGGTTTTGCTGCCGTCCGGACCACCGGCTTGAGCCATATCCGGACGTCCGCCGCCGCCTTGTCCTCCGACTTGAGCCGAACCGAGGCGAACCAAATCAACAGCAGAATATTTGCTTGTCAAGTCATTGGTGACGCCGACCACGATTGAGGCTTTGCCTTCATTATTGGCGGCCAAAACAATGACACCGGAACCAATGTTACCTTTGATTTCATCGACAAAGGCTTTCAACTCTTTGGCTTGAACGCCTTGCAAATCTTTGCCGACAAACTTGATGCCGTTGATTTCTTCAAACTCATTATTATTGCCGCTGGTTTTGTTGCTGACCAGAGCTTTTTTCAAGTTGAAGATTTCGGCATCTTGTTTTTTCTTTTCTTCCTGCAACTGAGCAATTTTGCTTTCGATGTTGGCCATATCTGACTTCAACATAGCAGCAATATGGTGCAGGCGTTGTTCATTTTCCAAAGCATATTGCTCGGCAGCATGACCGGTCAAGCATTCCACACGGCGCAAACCGGCACCGATGGCTGACTCGGATATAATCTTGAAATAGCCGATGTCACCGGTTGACTTAACGTGGGTACCGCCGCAAAGCTCGGTTGAAATATAATGCTCGTTATCTTTATCGCAAACAGAAACAACGCGGACTTCATCACCATATTTTTCACCAAACAGTGCCATGGCGCCTTCTTTGATGGCATCTTCCTGACGCATGATGCGGGTGATGACCGGGTGGTTTTCTCTGATAATTTCGTTCACTCTTTCTTCGGCCAAGCGCAACTCAGCATCGGAAATTTGTTTGTGGTGCGAGATATCAAAACGCATTCTGTCGGCGGCCACATAAGAACCTTTTTGGGTGACGTGGGTGCCCAACATATCGCGCAAAACTTTGTGCAAAATGTGCGTAACCGTGTGGTTGGCGGCAATGGCGGCGCGGTTTTTGGCATCTACTTCAAAGGTTAAGGCATCGCCGGTTTTCACCGTGCCTTTAATCATTTTGCAGACATGAACGGTGAGTTCGTGAAGTTTTTTCTTTGTATCCAAAACTTCAATTTCGCAATTCGGACCATAAATTTTACCGATATCACCGACTTGGCCGCCCATCTCGCCATAGAACGGAGTTTGGTTGGCCACGAGGTAAAACTCGCCGCTGTTTACGGTTTCAACTTGTTTACCGTCAACCACCAAATTGTTGACCAAGCATTCGGATTTTAAGGTATTATAACCCAAAAATTCGGTGCCGCCGTCTTTATCAAAAATGTCAAACCAAACTTTTTCGGTTCCGGTATCACCGGAGCCGGCCCAGTTTTTGCGGGCTTCGGCTTTTTGTTTGGCCATGGCATCATCAAAACCTTGAATATCTACCTTCATGTCTTTGTTTCTCAAGGCATCTTGAGTTAAGTCAAGCGGGAAACCATAAGTATCATAAAGTTTGAAAGCGGTTGTGCCCGGCAATTCATCACCGGCTTTTAAGTTCTTGGTTTCATCTTCAAGCAAGCGCATACCTTTGTCCAAGGTCTTCAAAAAGCGCAATTCTTCGGCCTTGATGGTTTCGGTAATCAGCTCTTGAGCGCGGTACAATTCCGGATAGGCTTCACCCATTTCTTTTTGCAGAGCCGGCAAGAGCTTATACATCATCGGTTCTTTCACACCGAGCAGATATTGGTGACGCATGGCTCTTCTCATGATGCGGCGCAATACATAACCACGGCCTTCGTTGGAGGGCATAACACCATCGGCAATCAAAAAGCAAGTCGAACGCAAGTGGTCAGCAATCACATTGTGAGAGGCTTTCAATGGGCCTTTGGGGTCAGAATTGGCAATATCGGCAATGGCTTTAATCAAATGTTGGAACAAGTCGATATCATAGTTGGAGTGAACGCCTTGCAAAATGGCAGAGATGCGCTCCAAACCCATACCGGTATCAATTGAGGGATGTTTCAGCGGAATGCGTGAGCCATCCGGCAAGTCTTCAAATTGGTCAAAGACCAAGTTCCAAATTTCAATCCATCTATCGCCGTCTTCTTCCGGTGTGCCCGGCAGACCGCCCCAAACTTCCGGACCATGGTCATAGAAAATTTCAGAGCAGGGGCCGCAAGGACCGGTATCGCCCATTTGCCAGAAATTGTCTTTGGTGGCAATGCGGATGATTCTATCTTCCGGCAGGCCGGAAACTTTTTTCCAAATATCGTGCGCTTCATCATCGGTATGATATACGGTGACGGCCAATCTGTCTTTGGGCAGGCAGAACTCTTTGGTGACCAATTCCCAAGCCCAAGCAATGGCATCTTCTTTGAAATAATCGCCAAAAGAGAAGTTGCCGAGCATTTCAAAGAATGTGTGGTGACGAACGGTGTATCCGACGTTGTCCAAGTCGTTGTGCTTGCCGCCGGCGCGAACTGATTTTTGGGAAGTGGTCGCTCGTTTATAATCTCTGACTTCATTACCGGTAAAGATGTTCTTAAACTGAACCATACCGGAGTTGGTGAACATTAAGGTCGGATCGTTATCCGGCACCAGAGATGATGACGGAATGATTTTATGCCCGTGTTTGGCAAAGAAATTTAAATATGTGCTTCTAATATCTTTTAATGTGGTTGTCATTTTTTTACTTCCCAAAAGTCAAAAAATTCAAAAATTTACTAACCTGCTATTTTTATAGCAAAGTTCTTTCGGAGTCTAGTAAAATTTTGCATTTTCTTATGAAATTTGGACAACCAATCCGTTGTTGATGATATAGCTCAGATTTAAAATCGTGGCATAGCATATCCAGATGAAATATGGCCAGAGCAAATAGGCGGCGCATTTGTCCGATTTTGCAAAGCTCCTAATGGTTTGAAAAGCCATGAAATCCATCACGATGATGACGGCCAAACCCATGCCGAGCCAGCCTAAATAAAAGAAAGTGAAGCACCAGGGAATGTGCAAGGCCAGCTGTGTCCAGAACAAGGTCTTGGACTTTTTTGTTTCTTCATTTTTGGGTTGCAGAGAAATGTGCCATGCGGCTATGGCCATTAATAAATATAAAATTGTCCAGATATAGCGGAACCATATTTTGGGCGGAGTGATGCTGCTCGGAACAGCTGTTTGATACCAACCTTCAACGCCGAATCGGGTGAAATATCCGGCAACGGCAGCTATGATGCCAACGCCGATAATGTGAAAAAATAAGCTCTTATATTTATTCATCTTTTCCTCCTTTATATGATTGTTGTCATTTCAGTTAATCATTGTCTGCTTTTTTTTCAAGTTTATTTAGGTTTTGTTGACGAATTTGTGTTATGTTCGACTATGTTTTTACGGAGGTTGCTTTGAAGTTTGATGATGAGTTTTTGAAAGCCAAAGTTATTAGCCGGTATCAACGCTTGATTATGGATATCAAGTTGGATGATGATTCTTTGACACAGGCTTTTTGTTCCGATGATAATGTTTTTCCCAACCTCTATCCCAAAGGGGCGGATTTATGGGTGAGCCGGGTTAAAGAACATACGCGCCGCTTGCGTTATGAGGTGCAGGCCGTGAACAAAGGCGATGGTTGGGTGATGGTCAATCAGCGCTATTTTCCCAGACTTTTTGTTGAGGCTTTGCGCCGGCGCATTTTGCCCGATTTTGTTCAATATACCAAAGTCAGACGCTTGGATGCCGGTGATCATTTGCCGCATTTGGATTTTGAACTCAGCAACCCGCAAGAAAAGTGTTTTGTCAGCTTGCGCCCGATTTATAATAAGCAAGACGGAAAGGCTGTTTTTCCCTCCAAGGTCAATCTTTTGGATATTGAAATGTTTGAAGAAATGAAAAAAGAGCGGGCTAAGGGCGCCAGAACCGTGGTCGTCTTGATTGTTCCGCGGCTTGATTGCGTGGAAACGCTTTTTTCTTGGACAATTGATCCGGTTTCGGCCGGCCGAATTTATGACGAAGCTAAAAACGGTTTAGAGTTTGTTTCTTATGGTTGCAATTTGGATAAAAAAGGTATTAATATAACAGGCAAACTGAATATTTGTATGAAATGAATTTTATTTTGAGAGTTGAGGTTTATTGTGGCTACAAAAAGAAGAGATGGTATCACCATCTATGAAAAAGAAGATTTTGAAGGTATGCGCAAAGCCGGAAAATTGGCGGCTGAGTGCTTGGATTATATCACAGATTATGTACAAGTCGGTGTTTCGACCGGTGAGCTGGATGATTTGTGCCGTGAGTTTATGGTTAGTCATGGTGCCATTCCGGCATGCTTGGGCTATCGCGGCTATCCAAAATCGGTTTGCATTTCCATCAACCATGTGATTTGTCACGGTATTCCCGATTATGAGCGCAAACTTATGAACGGCGATATCTTGAATATTGACGTGACCTGCATTTTGGATGGTTGGTACGGTGATACCAGCCGTATGTATTATGCCGGTGAGCCTAAACTCAAGGCCAAGCGCTTGTGCGATGTGACCTATGAATGCATGATGCGCGGTATTGATGTGGTTAAACCCGGTGCTCATTTCGGCGATATCGGCGCCGTGATTGAAGAATATGCGCACAAATATGGCTATGGCGTGGTTGATATGTTTTGCGGCCATGGCTTGGGCAAAGTTTTTCATGATGAACCCAATGTGATGCACGTTGGTCGCAAAGGAACCGGTCCGGTGATGGAAGAGGGTATGTTTTTCACAATTGAGCCGATGATTAATATCGGTAAACCCGATGCCATTATTTTGAAAGACGGCTGGACTTCGGTGACCAGAGATAAAACCTTGTCCGCCCAGTTTGAACATTCGCTCGGTGTGACCAAAGACGGTGCCGAAGTCTTTACTTTTTCACCCAAAGGTTTGGACAGACCGCCTTATAAAAAATAGTCAACCTTATTTACTGCAGAAAATATGACTGAAAAAACAAAACCTAATCTTTCCAGCGAAGGGCATCGCCAAAGAATCAGAGATAAATTCTTAAACAACGGCGGTGCCGCTTTGGCGGATTATGAACTTTTAGAGGCTTATCTGACCATTGCCATTCCCAGACGAGATGTCAAACCTTTGGCTAAACAACTGATTGCCAAATTTGGCAGCTTTGCCGAGGTGATTAATGCCAAAAACGAGGATTTGCTTGCCGTGAGCGGTGTGGGGGAAAATACGGTTTTTGCGCTTAAAATCGTGAGTGAGGCGGCACGCCGTATGTCTTGGGAGATGCTCAAAGATAAAGACTTGCCTGTTATTGCTGACATGGATGCTTTGATTGACTATTGCCGCATGAGCATGGCTTATCAAGATGTGGAAGAATTTCGCCTGATTTATCTTAATGCCAAAAATCGGGTGATTGCCGAAGTGACGCAACAAAAAGGCACAATCAACCATGTGGCCATTCATCCGCGAGAGGTGGTCAAATCGGCTTTGGATAACCATGCTTCGGCTGTGATTATGGCGCATAATCATCCGACCGGTGATACCACGCCTTCGCGGGCTGATATTGATATGACCAAAAAGGTGAACGAGGCTTTGGCGGCAGTGAACATTCAGCTTCATGACCATGTTATTGTCAGCAAATATGGGTGTTATAGTTTTAGAAGTGCCGGTTTGATATAAAAATGAATTTTTATACAAAAAAGGCTTGCAAAATAAATTTTTTTGAGTAGATTATGTTCTGTTGCACGGGGCATAGCTCAGCCTGGTAGAGCGCTTGCTTTGGGAGCAAGATGTCGTAGGTTCGAATCCCGCTGCCCCGACCAACAGTTTCCGGCACGAAGATGCGTCGGGTTCGAACCGTTAGGGTCGGTGAGAGTTGCAAGTAAGGCAAAGCCGAGCGCAGCAAGCTCGAACGAAAGGGGCCCGATTGGCGGGGAAAACGGCAAGTGAGCAAAAGTGCAGCCGACGTGAAAACGGAGAGTGTTTGGAGGGCGATGACAATTGGGAATTACAATCCCGCTGCCCCGACCAACAGTTTCCGGCACGAAGATGCGTCGGGTTCGAACCGTTAGGGTCGGTGAGAGTTGCAAGTAAGGCGAAGCAAACAGAGCGTGAGTTTAATGCTCTTATGGCAAAAAAGTCGGAAACAAAATATATCTATCCACGGTCCCGTAGCTCAGCTGGATAGAGCAACAGCCTTCTAAGCTGTGGGTCAGAGGTTCGAATCCTCTCGGGATCGCCATTTCAAAAGCCTCGGAGTTTCTCCGGGGCTTTTTTGTGTATCTTTACTATGCCTTAACTTGACTTTCATCTTCCTTTTGCCTAAAGTCCTTGTATGTTTTAAGGAGTTTTGATGATGGCTGATGCAACCCAACAGATGGAAGATTTTTCGCCGATTTTGATTCAAAATTATATTCGTTTTGAAACGGCTTATAATTTGGTGACAAATCAAGATGCTGGTAAGACGGATTTTGAAAAAGCCGTGAAATTTAAAATATCTAAAGACAATTATGAGCAAATGCGGGCTTTTGAAGTGCAGGCGCCACTTATCGGTTTGGATTTGTCTTATGATGAAACAAACGAAATTTTAACGGCCACGCCGCAAGAGCTTTTTGAAACGGCTTATCAAAATAAAATCATGCGTGATGTTTCCGGCAAACAGCATGATGAGTTTTTGACGCGCTATTCTAATTTTATTCAAAAAATTGATTAAAAAAAAAGCTCCTTTGCAGGAGCTTTTTTTATATTGGAGTTTATTACTTATATTTTATTTGATTTCATCTTGGGGTAAAATATCCCAATTTTCATCGGTAGAAGTTGTGGTGGTCGTGGTGGTCACGGTTTCAACATTTTGAGCCATAGGCTGGGTGTTGGTTACAACTTCTTTTGTGGTTGTGGTGGTTGTTTTCACAACATCTTCTTGAACCTGTTGTTTGTAAGGTTCTTTTTCAAAGGTTACGGTTGTGGTTGTTCTCGGCTCATATACGGTTTTGTATGTGGTCTTTTTGTAAACAACTTCAACCGGTTCTCTGACTTCTTTAACTTCCGGGGCGCAATGAGAACCATCGTTCAACTCATATTCTTTGGTGGTTGATTTGATGTCGCCGCAAGAAGCATAAGTATTGGTCTTTTGTACGGTGGTTGCCGGTTCAACTTTCTTTTCAACAACAACCGGTTTCGGAGCTTCTTTATGTCTGATGATAACCGGAGCCGGTTTTTCAACTTCTTTAACATAGATAATCGGCTGTTCTTGACGATAAACAATCGGGCGAGGTTGAACTTGTTGCGGTTGAACGTAGTAATTTACGCGAATCGGGCGATTGGCTTGGCAATTTTCACCGGTCGCATAGTTACAACCTTGGTTGTCATAGCCTTTGTAAGCATTTTGGGGAACGGGAGTTTCCTCGAATTCTTCATCATCACCGCACATACCATCAAAGCAAGCACATCCGGTCATAAGAAACATCAACGACATTGCTAAAGTTTTTTTCATGATTCCTCTCAGATTTCACAAATTGGTCTAAATTTTCTCTATCTTTATTATATTTCTTTAAATTTGTCAAATTTTTGTTTATGGCAAAAACTCGTCTCAAATAAAAATCACATAATTTCAATAGATTAGATTTTTCTTATATTTTATTTATTTTCACTATAACTATTTAAGGTGAATATAAGATTAATTTTTTTGGATTCTTTTTGAAAAATTTTGTTTGTACTTTAGTACTTAGATACAAAAAAGCACCTCATTTGAGGTGCTTTTCATTTTTTTTGCCTTCATTATTCGGCAATTTCGTCTTCTATCGGCTCATCATCGCCAATCATCTCGGTGGTGATATGTCCGGCATCAGCCCTGATTTTGTTTTCAATTTCTTGAGCAACATCCGGATGGTCTTTCAAGAACAACTTAGCATTTTCACGACCTTGGCCGAGTTTTTCTCCTTTGTAAGAGAACCAAGCGCCGGCTTTTTCAACAATGCCGGATTTGATGCCCAAGTCAATCAGCTCGCCGGTTTTGGAAATGCCTTCGCCATACATAATGTCAAAGTCAACCACTTTGAACGGAGGAGCCACCTTGTTTTTGACAATCTTAACTCGGGTTTGGGTGCCGATGATATCATCTTTGTCTTTGATTTTGCCAATGCTTCGGATATCAATACGGACGGAAGCATAAAACTTCAGAGCATTACCGCCGGTGGTGGTTTCCTGACTTCCGAACATGACACCCTGTTTCATACGAATCTGGTTGATGAAAAGGACCAAAGTGTTGGAACGGGAAACGGTGGCGGTCAATTTTCTCAAGGCTTGGCTCATCAAACGTGCTTGCAAGCCCATGTGTTGGTCGCCCATTTCGCCTTCCAATTCGGCTTTCGGAACCAAAGCGGCAACCGAATCGACAACCAAAACATCAATGGCGCCGGAGCGAACCAAAGTATCGGTGATTTCCAGAGCTTGTTCACCGGCATCCGGCTGAGAAATCAAAAGATTTTCAATATCAACACCGATTTTTTTGGCATATGACGGGTCGAGAGCGTGTTCAGCATCAATAAAAGCACAGGTTCCGCCGTTTTTTTGTGCCTGAGCAATGACACTCAAGGCCAGAGTGGTTTTACCGGAACTTTCCGGACCGTAAATTTCTACAATTCTGCCTTTGGGCATGCCGCCGATACCAAGGGCAATGTCCAAACCGATGGAGCCGGTGGAAATGGCCTCAATATCAACGCTGGCATCGTTTTGACCCAAACGCATGATGGAGCCTTTTCCGAAAGCCTTTTCAATTTGGCTGACTGCGGCATCCAGTGCTTTTTGTTTATCCATTTTCTTTTTTACCTCATTAAATGTTGTATAATGATATTGTTATAATCAGCTCTTGAGAAAAAAACAATTTTGCTTTTTTATTTATCCCTATGAAAAATAAAATGTACTACTTTTGTTCTTTTTGCAAGAGTTTTTTTATGTTTTTTACTTTTTTGATTTTGTTCAAAGCTGACTTTTCTTCTAAGGCTTTGCTTTCAGCCAATTTTTCTTCATTAATGGCTTGAAATTCTTCCAAGGCAGCGGTGACCACGGCACCAAAAATGACCACGCTCCAAGCCAGATACATCCAAATGAGGAAAACGGGCAGGGCGGCCAAAGCACCGTACAAAGTTTTGTAAGTGGCGTTCTCTATCACCAAAATGCCAAAACTTTTTCTTAAAACCCAGAAAAGCAAAACCGCAATGAAAGCTCCGACCAAGGCGTTGGAGATTTTGACTTTTTTGTTTGGAACCAAAACATAGACCATGACCAAAACCAACATGGTCATCAGACTGGGAAGCATTTGGCTCAAATACATGGAGTTGCTCAACTCTTCGGGCATGAGATTTTGCAAAGTGAAAAGATAGCTGCGCAAAGAAAAAGCAGCCCCGAGCAAGATGGGGCCCAAAGTGATAACCGTCCAATATAAGGTGATTTTGGTTTTGATGTTTCTCGGCTTATAGACTTTAAATATAAAGTTCAGGCTGTTTTCAATCGTGGAAAGCAGCATAATTGAGGTGACCGCCAAGCCAACCACGCCGATGGTGGTGATTTGGGCGGCCGCGTTCATGAAATTGACAAAATACTGGCTGATTTCTTGACCGATGTCAGGAACAAAATTTTTAAGAATAAATTCTTGAAACTGTTCCTTAATGGTTGTGAATCCGGGAAAGGCCGAAAAAATTGCCAAGCCGATGACAAACAACGGAACAATGGCAATTAAGGACGTATAACTTAAAGAGGAAGAAACCCTGAAAATGGTGTCATTCTTGGCTCTGCGGACCAAAAAGATTAAGAAGTTTTTGAGTGTTTCACCCG
>CALXPK010000071.1 GCA_944390265.1 uncultured Alphaproteobacteria bacterium
TTGATAAAAAAAAAGACGGAAAAATCCGTCTGAATTCAATCCATATTGCGCATTTTTTGGCGTTTTTTGCGGCTTTCTTTTTGTTCTTCGCGCCGAGCTTTTTCTTTGGCCTTCATTTCCTCTTTGATTTTGCGTCGTTCAGCTTTGGTCATATTGCGGCGTTCATCTCGACGCGCTTTTTCCAACATTTTTTGTTCTTCTTTCAAAGCGCGGCGCTCAGCTTTGGTAAGACTGCGCCGATACGCGCGACGTTCTTTTTGCACATCTTGCAAACTCTGATTATGTTCTTTGTTGGAAAGCAACGGCTGTTGAGCCGCTTCTTTTTGGGCTCGCAAACGCTCTTTGCGCACCTTATCCAGAAGCTCCTGAGGAGAAAGTTTCAAATTTGCCTCAATCTCCTCAAGACTTCTTTTTTTATATCCTCCAGAATAAGGCTTTTCAGCCTCTACTTGGTCATCTCCAGAGTTGGTGGCTGGTGTGTTTTTTTCTGCGGTGTTTTTTTTTAAGCCCTCAGATTGCTCTGACGAAGAACCGGCATTATTGAGCTGCTCTTGTTTTTGCTTTTCCAGCTCAGCTTTTTTCTTGGCCACATTGTCAATTTTATACACGCGATTGACGGTTGGTTGCACGGTTCTTGTTCCGATTTCATCATTTTCACCAAAAACATCTTCCTTAACGGTCACGGTATCTTGCGCATAAGCGGCAGAAACCGTCAAAAAAGAAACCACTGTCGTCATAAGTACAAATTTCAGCATTTAAACAATCCTCTTGCGATAAGATTAAATCCGATTTATAACCATAAACAAAATCATCATACACTCGGAAAAAGGAATTTGTAAAATGAAAATTGTTGCGGCAGGAATAATTTATAACAATGGCAAAATTCTAATTGCTCAAAGAAAATTAAACAAATCTTTGGGCGGCAAATGGGAGTTTCCGGGCGGCAAGCAGGAAGAAGGTGAGAGCTTGGAACAATGTCTGAAAAGAGAAATCCAAGAAGAACTGCATTTAAGCATCACCGTCAAAAAATATTTCATGACTTCGGAATATTCATATGACTTTGGCACCATCAGCCTCAATGCTTTTTTTGCCGAAAGCCCCACCCAAGAAATCTCTTACATGGATTCGCATGAAGAGATAAAATGGGTAGAGCTCAATCAGTTAAAAGATTTTGACTTTGCTCCGGCCGACCGACCGATTGTGAGCAAGTTGCAACAAACTGGCTTAGTCTTTTAAATATTTTCCGACATTGGCCTGACGCAAAAGTTTGGGATTATACAGCAAGGACAATTCCTCGTCTTTGCTCAAATCCATCTCTTTGCCGTATGTCAAATAGTTTTCGAGCTTAATCTCGGCATTTTGCGATATTTCATGAGTAAACTCCGGCGCCGGACCGTTAACCTGCAACATGGAAATATGCAACGCATTTAAGACATTGTTTTCCACCAGCAAGGCCACACCCTGAAGAGACGGCACGGTTGCCGCAAGTTTTTTCAAATGAGCCTTGGCCTCACGCAAAATTTTCGGCGCATCGGTTTCTTCGGGGATTAAAAAGAACTTATGATTTTTGAACCACTGCCCGTTAGAAACGCGTGACGTGAACATGGAAATGGGAATAGAAAGCATCAACCCGATGGTAATCGGCAACATCCACCAGAAAATGGAGTGCGCATAAAACCAAATCACAATCGTGGAAACAATACCCAAAATCGTGTGTGACAAATGGCGCGCCACCGCTTCTTTGAAAGAAGTTCCGGTGTCATCGCGATTCTGCGTGTTCCAAGAAACCGAGTTTCCGGCAAAAATATCAAACACAAACTTGCTTTGAAACATCATCATAATCGGTGCCGTCAACACACTCATCACAATCTCGGCAATCACACTTTTGAATGATGCCCAAATACCGCCGATTTTCTTTCTGTTTTTGTTATCGCGCAAATAAACAATAAGCCCCAAAAACTTTGGAAAAATCAGCATAAACATGGAAAGGGCAAACAAGGTTATGGTTCCGAGTTTATCAAAAATCGGCCACACCGGAAAAAGCGTGCGCACTTCTTCAAAATACACCGGCGGGAAGATTCCGCGGCCGAGCACAATCATCGTACCCACCACCAAAAAGGCCAGCCATAAAGGCGATGAGAGATAAGACATCACCCCGATGGTAAAATGCACACGGCTGACCGGATGCAAACCTTTGGAAATCAAAATTTTCAAATGTTGCATATTACCCTGGCACCAGCGTCTGTCACGAATGGCAAAATCAATCATGGTCGGCGGACATTCTTCATAGCTGCCTTTAAGCTCGGGCAAGAGCCAAGCCGCCCAACCGCCGCGGCGAATGAGTGCTGCTTCAACAAAGTCATGGCTCAAAATCATGCCGCCGAAAGGAGCCTTACCCTTCAACACCGGCAAACCGCAACATTCCATAAAGGCATGCACGCGAATAATCGCATTATGTCCCCAATAGTTGCTGTCCCCCACTTGCCAATAAGCCAAACCGGCCGAAACAATCGGACCATAAACCTTGCCGGCAAATTGCTGCACGCGGGCAAACAGGCTATGCCCGTTCAAGCACATCGGCGGCGCTTGAATAATACCGGTTTTGGGGTTGGCCTGCATCAGTTGCACCATCTTGACCATGGTTGCGCCTTCGAGCAAGCTATCAGCATCGAGTACAATCATATAGTCATAATAAGCGCCCCACTTGGTGCAAAAATCTTCAATATTGCCGCTTTTGCGCGCCGTATTTTTGGCCCGTCTGCGATAATAAAGATGAATTTCTTCCGGCATTTTTTGCTTGGCCTCAAGCCAAACACGCTCTTCTTCCACCCAGCATTTGGGATTGGTGGTATCGCTTAAGACAAAAATATCAAAATGTTTGCCCTGCCCCGTGGCATGCAAACTATCTGCCATGGCAAGAAGATTGGCAAAAACATTGACCGAAGATTCGTTATAAACCGGCATCAAAATGGCAGTTTTGGTGGTTAGCGGCGCATCTTTGGGCAGCCAGTTGATTCCGGGGACTTTGCGTCTGGCCATCAACTCGCAAAAACCAAAAATGCTGGACCAGAAAAACAACGCAATCCAGGCAAAGGTCAAAATAAACAAAATGGTCATCAAAACTTTGGTCAGCCAAAAGCTATCGGTCGGAATGGATGAAACCCATTTCAGCGTGGCCAAAAGCGTTGACACAATCATCAAACCAAAAACCTTAATGCGGCGATGACGAACCCTCTCCGGATTAAGATTAATCAGATTTTCATGAATATCAGCAGTCATATTTTATCAACCTTTGCGGAATAAATGAAAAATTTTGCCCAAGAAAGCAAAAAAAGGCAGAGTCTCAATTTTTTGCGCTTCCATTGTTGTCATTTTAACTTGCGGTGCCGCTTGCAGAGGATTGGCTTTGAGTTTTTGTTGCAGTTCATCCGTAACAAAACCGTTTTCAAACAAAGCCGAGCCGCAATTTTCAGCCCCTTTTTCAAGCAAAAAAAGTGTCTTGAACATCGCCAAAGCCTGCGTTTTATCTCCGCGTTGGCTCGGCAAATATTTCTTTACGGCCGCATACAAAATTTCATCCATTGATGCAATCACATCCTCTTGATTGAGTTTATCGGCATAATTTTTCATCAAAAAGTCAAGCGTCGTTTGCAAATTTTCACCCTGATAACCAAGGCTTTGCAAATAAGCCGTGACAATGCCGTCAAGGCTCTGAACTTTTAAGGCAACCATTGATAACTCCATATTTCGGAAAGTCTTTTTCCGTTTGCATCTTCCAAATTCATTCTGATTTCAGAAGTTTTTCCGTTGGGTTTGAAATCCATATAGAGCAAAGCCCCGCCGCTGAGCGGATTATACATCAAATGATGTCCTTTAACATCGCCTTCGCTGACCGAGATATTGGCTTTAACCTCACCGTTTTCAATCGCTTGCTTCAGGTTTCTAACCTTAACGTTCTGAAAATCGACCACAAACTTGCGTTTTTCGGTTTCGAGCATGCCGGAAACACCGCCCACACCGGTATAAGTGGCCTCAATCTTGGCCAAACCGTTGTTCACCGGTACCTGGTTTGCCCAATGCAACATATATTTGAAGTTATATTCTTTGCCGGCTTTGATTTTTTCATCCGGTACCCAATAAGCCACAATATTATCATGGATTTCTTGAATGGACGGAATTTCCACCAGCTGAACCACGCCTTTGCCCCAATTTTCCAAAGGCTCCACCCAAACGCTCGGGCGTTTTTCATAATTGGCTTCAAAATCCATATAATGTTCAGGATTTCTGTCGCGTTGCATCAAACCAAAACCTTTGGGATTATTATCGGCAAAAGAGCTGATTCGTAAATATTTGGAATTATCCAGCGGGCGCCACAACCATTCATCATTACCGTTCCAAATCAGCAAACCGTCGCTGTCATGAACCTCCGGACGATGGTCATCAAACTTGTTTTTGCTGTTTTCACCAAAAAGATACATCGAGGTCAAAGGCGCCACCCCGAGTTTGTTGATATCTTTGCGTGGAAAGAGTGTGGCATCAACCTTCACGGTGGTGTTCAACCCCGGCGTGATGACAAAGACATAAGCACCGGTCACACTCGGGCTGTCAAGAAGGGCATAAACCTTAATGCTTTGGTCATTATGCTGCGGGCGTTTGAGCCAAAATTCTTTAAAAATCGGAAATTCTTCACCGGTCTGCACAGCAGTATCAATTGCCAAACCACGGGCTGAGATTCCATATTTTTGCCCCACGCCCAAAGCTCTGAAATAGCTGGCGCCGAGGAAAGAAATCAGCTCATCATAATATTGACGAGAGTTAAGCGGATAATGCAGGCGAAAACCGGCATAACCGACATTTTTCAAAGCCTCGCCGTCCAACTTGTTTTTGCCGTAATCAAAAAAGGCAGAAGAATAGGCAATCGGTTGCACCTTGCCGTTGACAATTTCATTAATCGGCACCGAAATTTGGAACATCGAGCCCAAATGGAAAAATTGCACTTCAAACGGCAGTTTTTTATTATACCACGGGCCGTTTTCGCGCACAAAACGAATATCGCGATGCTGATCATAATTCAGATTCTTCAGTTCTTCGGGCAGATTATCATTGGGCTTTTCATAAGCCTTTTCCGACAAAGATTTAGCAATTTCAACCAATTGCTTTTTATTAAAGCCATCGGCCAATTTTGCCTGTTCTTCGGCGGCAACTTCTTCTTGCCAAGCCTGATATTTTTCAAACCCAAAATAAGCCGCGGCTGCAACAATCATAATGGCCGCCAAGCACCAAATAATCTTTTTTATCATATTTTCTTTCCAATTATAAATAGAAGTCGACTTGCCTTTATAACAATGCAGATTAACATAAAAGTCAACCTCTTTTATACATACCAAACACCGAAAAACTTGACTCTTTTTTGAAATAAGATATCACTATCAGCATAAACGAAAGGATAGGAAAACATGTCAGCCTTCAAAGTTGTTTTTTCATCATTAAAAACCGTTGTCAGCCCTTTGTCGGCCTTCTTTGCCGGCACCGGTTTAACCTGTTGCGCTTTTTCGCTTTTGTCTTCAACCTTGGCTCTGCGCATGACCGGCAACGGTATCGACACCGCCCAAGCCGGTATTGTCCTCTCGCTCTATTATCTGGGCTATGTTGTGGCCTCACTCACCTCCTATCGCATCATCAACAAGGTTGGGCACATCCGCACTTTTTGCGCTTTCATCTCCACTTTTTCAGCCGTGGTTCCGATGCATTATATTGATATCAACCCGCTGTTCTGGGGCGCTTTGCGTCTGTTTGAAGGCTATTGCATCGGCACTTGTTTTTTGTGCTTAGAAAGCTGGCTCAACACCCGCGCCAACAACAAAAACCGCGGCATCATCATGTCTTTATATATGCTCAGCACCTATCTGGGCTCCAGCTTGGGACAATTATTGCTGAACATTCCCGATAAAAACGGCATGGTCATATATGCGGTTGTTGCCGGCCTGTTCTCCGTTGCCCTGGTACCCATATCTTTAACCGCCTTGCCGGCACCGGACATTTCCGTGCACAAATCCATGCCCTTAAAAGAGCTTTATCACAAAGTGCCGGTCGGTGTGGTCGGCAGTTTTGCCAGCGGTTTTTTGGTCGGTGCGTTTTACACTTTGGGCGCCATTTTTGCCAAAAACATAGGGTTGAGTCTGGAGCAAACATCGGTTTTCATGTTCTGCGGCATTTTCGGCGGCATGTTGGCGCAACTTCCGATAGGTCGTCTGTCTGACAAATTTGACCGTCGCTTTGTTTTGATGTGGACATCGGGCTTTTTGTTTCTGATTGCCCCGTGGATGTATTATCTTTTGGGTTGCGGCATGTTTATCTTGGCCGGCTCGGCCATTTTGCTCGGCTGCGGCATTTTTGTCATGTATCCGATAAGCGTATCGCACACCAATGACAAACTGGAAGATTCTGAAAGAACGCAAGCCAGCGGCAAGCTGATTTTACTTCAAAGCATGGGACTGATTATCGGCCCGATTATCATTTCGGCCATGATGCAGTTTTTTGGCAACATTTGCTTTTTGCTGTCCTTCTCGGTGGTCACCGGAGCGGTGATTATCTTCACCTTTAAGCAAATTGCCACAAAAGATGTTGGCTACGTCAGCAACACGCCGACCGCCCCGCAACCTGTGGCTCCGACCCATGTTTTCATGCATTTATCGGAAAATTCCGGCATGTTCAGCAAAGTGAAAGCCGCCCTAAAGAGCAAAAGACATTAAGGATTAGCGCAAATTTTCATGTTGAAGCATGGCCACATTGATATTTTGTTGTTTTTGCGCATTTTTCAAAACGGCTTGCACCACTTTTGCCGGCAAAACCTCACGCACCAATTTGCATTTTCCGATAACCGAAGAACGCGGCTTTTTGGCTTTGGCAATATTTGCGGCAACATCATCTTTACGAAATAGCCCCAAACCATTTTTATCTCGTTTGACACAAGAATCTTTCATATAACAACAATCTTCAACATCCAAATTATAACAACCCTCTGTTCTCAAATCCAAAAAATCAACCGGTTTCAAGGTTTTATTTATCAAATAATGAGCAAACAAATTTCTCTTAATCACACCTTTATCTTTAGCAAAACCAAGCATAAACCGAGCAAGTTTATTTCCTTTGATTCCCTGATTAAGCGCTTTTAAATAGCTTGATTTTCGAAAAGCCTCAGGCCCGATAACATACATAAAAGAAGTTGTAGCAATCAATGTTTCTTTATCAAGCGGGCATTTAATATCTCGAAGTATCTGTGGCAACACTCTAAAAGTTAAATATCTGGCCTTTTGCACATCTGCCTCAGATTTAGTCATGGTCATATTTTCTTTTATGGGAGAAATATCTCTATCTCCTTTGCCATTTTCATCAATCAAATAAGTACAACCATAACCTATGGTCGGCACCCCCTTACCATCAAGAAAGGCCTCAGAAGCAAAATTTTCCATAAAACACAAAACGGTTTTAATTTCATTGATATTATCCAGAAAGACTTGTTTATTATGTTCCGCCGCAGAAAGTGTGTCCGTTACAACATTTTCTGCCGGCGTTTCATTTTTAGCCTCAGAAAACGCTTCCTCTTCCAGCGCCTGTTCAAAATCATCTTCTTGAGAAACGGCATTTTGCCCCACTTCAACTTGAGGAAGTTTTTGCAAAGAAGAAACTGAACGAATACTATGCAAACTACCGGCCAGAGAAGCTCCCCCGACCAAAGTGACCAAGGCATATCTTTTAACCATTCTTTTCACCTTATCGGGAGTGAGTTCCGCCACCTTATGTGCACCGTCTTTAAACCCGGCCAGCACAAAATTTCCCACCAGCAAAGCCCCGTATTTGGTTTTATCTTTGCCTTTTTTCCACAAATAAGCCCGATATTGCTTGCGCATAGATTTGACATTAGATGCAGATATACCCTGCGTTTTTTTAGAATCGGGATAGGCTTTTTGCAGACGCCGTGCCAAAGAGGCCGCTTTTTTATATTTGCGCTCGGCCTTTTTAAAAACGGCCGAAACAATTTCACTATCGGAAAGATTTTTGTCTTTCAAAACAAACGGCACAAAGAAAGTATATTTATTTTGCCCGTCGCTCCAAACAATTTCTTTAGGCTCGATTTTGTTTTTCTCATAAAGGGAAAGGTCTTTTTGCTGAGAGTCAAAAAAATCATCAATAAAATTTTCTTGAGCCAACTTTGCATCGGTGTTTTCAGATAGATAAGCCAAAGGGATGACATATTCTTTGCCATTGAGTTGCACAAGCAAGGGTTTTTGCTTATGGTCGGCATATTCTTTCAAAAAAATTTGTTTTGCTTTGTTCATGGACCTACTCCCAAGAATCCTCAGATAAGAGCATTTTAGCGCGAATCATCAATTTTGTCAAAAAAAAGCGCCGCACCTCCTCTATAACAAAAAATGCCTAATTTTCATCAGGCATTTTTTTCAAATTATGTAGCAATCAACTTGATTAATAGCTTTGCTGCGACGGAGATTTTTTCCGCGGTGTATAAACACATACATAAGGAAAAAATCTCCAAGCATGAAAGTTATTTAGCAAGTTGCCGTGAGAGGCTATGCTACGCAGAAACTTTCGAGCGCGGTGTACCAAGAAAAAGTACATAAGCGAGAAAATTTCAAGTATGATAGCCTCCTCACAAATTTTTAGGCGCATTTCTTGCTGCAGCAAGCACCATGCTTAGCCCCGTCAACATCTTTCTTTTGGCCTTTGTGTTTAACGGCAGCTTGAGCTGCGGCCAAGCGAGCAACAGGTACACGGAACGGAGAGCAAGATACATAATCCAAACCTACTTCATCAAAGAATTCGATAGATTTCGGATCACCACCATGTTCACCGCAAACACCCAAGTGCAAATCAGGGTTGGTAGCACGGCCTTCAACGGCAGCACGACGAACCAATTTGCCCACACCGTCAACATCGATAGAGGCAAACGGATCTGCAACATAAACACCTTTAGCGCGGTATTCATCGAGGATGGCACCGGTATCATCACGGCTCATACCCAAAGTAGTTTGGGTCAAGTCATTGGTACCAAAGCCGAAGAATGCAGCGGTTTCGGCAATGTTTTCAGCTTGCAAAGCAGCGCGCGGCAATTCAATCATGGTACCAACCAGGTAGTCAATCTTCTTGCCTTTTTCAGCGAATACTTTTTGAGCGGTTTCGTCGATAATGTGTTTAACAATATCCAACTCTTTCTTAGCACCAATCAACGGAACTTCGATTTCAGGAATTACTTTAATACCTGCATCTTGGCATTCCAAAGCGGCTTCAAGAATAGCACGAGTTTGCATTTCGGCAATTTCCGGATAGGTAACGGCCAAACGGCAACCACGGTGACCAAGCATCGGGTTAGCTTCGTGCAAAGCGTTAGCGCGAGTCTTAACTTGTTCCAAAGTCATGCCCATCTTGTTGGCCAATTCTTGCATTTCGGCATCAGTGTGCGGCAAGAATTCGTGCAAAGGCGGATCGAGCAAGCGGATGGTAACCGGCAAGCCGTTCATAATTTTGAACAAATCTTTAAAGTCTTGTTTTTGATAAGGCAACAAGCGAGCCAAAGCGGTGCGACGACCTTCGGTGGTGTCAGACAAAATCATGGCACGCATATCCGGAATACGGTCAGCATCGAAGAACATGTGTTCGGTACGAGCCAAACCAATACCTTCGGCACCAAAGTCAAGAGCTTGTTGAGCATCTTTCGGAGTTTCGGCGTTAGCGCGAACTTTCAAAGTACGGATTTCATCAACCCAGCTCATGAGTTTACCGAAGTTACCGGTCATTTCAACATTAACGGTCGGAACTTGACCTTCAATGATTTGACCTTTAGCACCATCCAAAGATACCCAGTCGCCTTCTTTAACAACCACGCCGGACTTAGTGGTCATGGTTTTCTTAGCATAGTCGATGGTAATATCGTTAGAACCGGATACGCAAGGAGTACCCATACCGCGAGCAACAACGGCTGCGTGAGAAGTCATACCGCCGCGAGCAGTAATCACACCTTGAGAAGCGTGCATACCGCCGATATCTTCCGGAGAAGTTTCGTTACGGATAAGGATAACTTTTTCACCTTTAGCGGCCCAGTTTTCAGCATCTTCAGCGCAGAATACGGCACGGCCGACAGCAGCTCCAGGAGAAGCCGGCAAACCGGTAGCGATAACGTTTTTCTTAGCTTTCGGG
>CALXPK010000072.1 GCA_944390265.1 uncultured Alphaproteobacteria bacterium
GTCACTCATTTTGCACCTCGCATGGGTTTAATAAATTGAATTTGCGTGAAAAATTAAAGGATATGACATAATAATTGTAGGATATGACTTGATAATAAGACTTGGATACGGCAAAACCTTCCGCAAATTTTGCGAAAAGGCTCAAATTAATATGTTTTCTTACTGAAGATAACATTCTGCCATATCCTCAAAAAATTTTTTAGTTCTAAAAAACCGTGCAGATTGTACATCTCCGCACGGTTTAAAATATAGCAAATGCAAGTAAAAATTTGGTTAACGGAAAAAGAAAAACTCAAATTTGCCCACACGAGGCACTTTCGCTCCGCCAAGAACATAAAGAGCATCGCGATACGCAGGACACGGAAGTCAAACTTGTGCGATCAAACGTGCTACGTTTGTCAAACGCGCTCTCTTTTATTGCCCACACAAGGCACTTTAGCTTCGTCCAAAAAAGAGAGAGCATCGCGATACGCAGGGCACAGATAAACTTGTGCGATTGAACGCGCTGCGTTCATTAGGGGAGGTAGGAGCGGGGATTAACGGCTTTCTTACCGGCACGGATTTCAAAGTGAAGTTGCGGGGTGCTGACGCCGCCGGTACTTCCGACCGTGGCGATTTTCTCGCCTTTGCGCACTTTTTGCCCTTTTTTAACAAGAATTTTGTCATTATGCGCATAGGCGGTTATCCAGCCATCTGAATGTTTGAGCAAAATGAGGTTGCCAAAGCCTTTGAGCTCGTTTCCGGCATAGGCAATGGTACCGGCATCGGCGGCCTTAACGGCGGTGCCCAAGGGCGCTTTAATGTTGATTCCGTCATTGTTGCGGCCTTTGCCGATACGGCCGAAGTTGGAGATAACCGTGCCTTTAACTGGCCAGAGAAATTTTGACTTGCGTTTTTTAACCGGTGTCGGTTTGGTGTAAGTCGCTTTTTTGGGGGTAGATTTTTTACTGCTCCACCAAGAAGAGGAAGAAGATTTTTGGGTGGTTGTCTTTTTGGTGCTTGTTGCCGCGGCGGTTTTCACGGTTGAGGCGGAAGAAGTCTCAACCAAGCTCCCCGGCAGAATAAGTTTTTGTCCCACGGCCAAGGTATAAGGCTCATCAAGGTCATTAAGGCGGCTGATGGAGCTCATATCCACATTATAGCGTTTGGAAATACTGTAAAGCGTGTCGCCTCTGGCCACAATATGATATTTGGCGCTCGGCAGTTTGATTGTCTGCCCGACATACACACGATAAGGCGGAACCATATGGTTGGCCTCAATAATATCGCGCAGAGGCACATTATAGCGCCGCGAGATGCTGTAAAGCGTGTCGCCTCTGGACACCACCACCGTATCCGGCGTTTCACCCCACCAAGAATAACCGAACAACGGGATTCCCGAGTTGGAGGAACATCCGCTTAAAAAGAGCCATAGAGCCAAAAATATATATGCCGGTTTTTTCATCATTTTTATAAAAAATATCAAAATTCTAATGACTAAACTAGCACGAATAATTTAATTTTTTGTAAAGCTAATCTTTTTCATATTTGCTGGGTGCGGAGATGACTTTTTTGTCATTATCGGAAGTGGTCACGCCGTATTGATGCTTGCGAAGAGCGTTTTTGATATGGCGTTTGGTGCGCTCAAGCATATTATCTTCCGTATCGGCAAAACCTTTGCGTTCGGTATAAGAAAGGATGAGCATTTGCGCATTGTAAGTATCCACGCCGAGCTTTTTGATAACGGGTTTGGAGGAGGCGTAAATATCTTGAGCCAAAGCGGCGGCTTTTTCGCGCGAATAACCATTAAGAATAAGCCCGAATTTGGTTTTTTCAAAGCGCCCGATAATGCATTTATTTTCGGTCTTTTCCACGCAAAGATTATACATGGCTTTCAGGAGCTTATCGCCTCTTTCAAAGCTGATTCCCTGATTGATGAATTTGCAAATATCTTTGGTTTCCACCACCAACAGGGCAAAATCTTGATTATAGCGTTTGGCGCGGTTAAAATCTTTTTCCAAAGAGGCAAGAAAAGTTTCCTGATTGAGGGCATTGGTCAAAATATCGCGGGCGCGGAGCTCCAAAAGTTGGCTTTGCATTTCTTTGGCGGAAGAAACATTTTTGCAAATAAAGCTGATGCCGGTACATTCCAAAATCTCGTTCAAAATTGGGCGTTGATGACATTGCATGACAAGGGTTTGACCTTGCTTGTTGCGGAGCAAAATTTCATTATTAACGATTTTGGTTTTTTTCAAAATCTTGGCGGTGTAGCCCAAAACATTGCTTTTGATAGATTCGCTGTCTTCCATCAGCGTGCCGAAAACAGATTTGCCGATAAGCTCTTCTTTGGCAAAACCCAAATTTTGGCAAAGCGCATCATTGACAAAAGTGATGATGAGGTCTTTATCGGTTTTAAAATTCATGTCATCGGCCAGAGGTTGCGGCTGGTCCTCGGCTTGGGCGGAAGTTTCTTGCAAAAGCTCCTTGAGCTGGAGTTGCAAGGCTTTGAGCTTTTTATATTGAACCAAACAGATTCCCAAAAGGACAAGGGTGACAACCGCCAAAATGATAATTCCGATAAGCATGATTTTGCGCCTCCGTAAAAATGAAATTAGGCATAGAATAGCGGCAAAAACTGAATTTTTTATTAAATAAGAGGTTGCAATTTGCAAATAAAAACCCTAATTTTAGGAAAGATTGAAAAAGCAAAAAGATTAAGGAAAAAAATGACAACTCAAAAACCCGAAATCATCGACGAAAGCGGCGATAAATATAAATACGGCTTTGTCACCGACATTGCGGCCGATTCTGCGCCCAAAGGTTTGAACGAGGATATCATTCGCCTGATTTCGCAAAAAAAAGGCGAGCCGGAGTGGCTTTTGGATTTTCGCTTGAAGGCTTATGAGTTTTGGCAAACCATGAAAGAGCCGACTTGGGCAAAGTTGAGCTATGATAAAATCAATTATCAAGACTTGAGCTATTATTCCGCACCCAAGCAAAAAGCCAAACCAAAATCTTTGGCCGAAGTGGACCCCGAGTTGTTACAAACTTATGAAAAATTGGGCATTCCGTTAAAAGAGCAAGAGGCTTTGGCCGGCGTAGTGGCGGTGGATGCGGTTTTTGACAGCGTGTCGGTTGCAACCACCTATCGGCAAAAACTGGCCGAGCAAGGCATCATCTTTTGCTCCATTTCCGAAGCGGTAAAAGAGCACCCCGATTTGGTCAAACAATATTTAGGCTCGGTCGTGCCTTATACCGACAACTTTTTTGCTTGCTTGAACTCAGCCGTGTTTACCGACGGTTCTTTTGTATATATTCCCAAAGGCGTGCGCTGCCCGATGGAATTGTCCACCTATTTCCGCATCAATGCCAAAAACACCGGACAATTTGAAAGAACCTTGATTGTGGCCGATGATGAAAGCTATGTCAGCTATTTGGAAGGTTGCACCGCCCCGCAAAGAGATGAGAACCAGCTTCATGCCGCCATTGTGGAGATTGTGGTCAACAAAAATGCCGAGGTCAAATATTCCACCGTGCAAAACTGGTACCCCGGAGATAAAGACGGCAAAGGCGGCGTTTATAACTTTGTGACCAAGAGGGCGGCTTGCCGCGGCGAAAATTCTAAGGTTTCTTGGACGCAGGTGGAAACCGGCTCGGCCGTTACCTGGAAATATCCGTCTTGCGTGTTGCAAGGTGATAATTCCAGCGGTGAGTTTTATTCCGTGGCCATCACCAACAATCATCAGCAGGCCGATACCGGCACCAAGATGATTCACATTGGCAAAAACACCACGTCAAAGATTATTTCTAAAGGCATTTCCGCCGGATTTTCCAACCAGACATATCGTGGCTTGGTTAGAGTTGCCCCCAATGCCGATAATGCCAGAAATTATTCGCAGTGCGATAGTTTGCTGATTGGCACGCATTGCGGCTCACATACCGTGCCGTATGTTGAAAACCGCAACAAAACCGCCAAGTTGGAGCATGAAGCCACCACCTCAAAAATCAGTGACGAGCAGTTGTTTTATTGTGAGCAGCGCGGCATTGGCGAAGAAGAGGCCGTGAGCCTGATTGTCAACGGTTTTTGCAAAGAAGTGATGCAACATTTGCCGATGGAATTTGCCATTGAGGCGGCAAAATTAATTAATATCAGTTTGGAAGGCAGCGTCGGATAGATAGGAAAAAATAAGATGACAAAAACACCATTGTTAGAAATTGAAGATTTACATGCCAAAGTGGCAGATAAAGAGATTATCAAAGGTTTCAACCTCACCATAAACGAGGGTGAAGTCCATGCCATCATGGGCCCGAACGGCGCCGGAAAATCCACCTTGTCCAACGTGATTTGCGGCAAACCCGGCTATGAAATCACCTCGGGTTCGATTCGCTTTAAGGGCAAAGATTTGACCAAAATGTCCGCAGAAGACAGAGCCAGAGAAGGCATCTTCTTGTGCATGCAATATCCGGTAGAAATCCCCGGTGTGGCCGTTACCACCTTTTTGAAACACTCGATTAACGCGGTGAGAAAATATCACAACTTGCCGGAGCTCGACACCATGGAGTTTGTGAAGATGGTGCGTGAAGAGGGCAAAAAACTGGGCATTGACAATGAGATGCTGAAACGCCCCGTTAATGTCGGCTTTTCGGGTGGCGAGAAAAAACGTCTGGAAACTTTGCAAATGAGCATTTTGAAACCGGCCTTTGCCATTTTTGATGAAGCCGATTCCGGCTTGGATGTCGATGCCTTAAAAGTGGTGGCAGAGGGGATGAACGGCTTGAGAGACGGCAAACGCTCGATGCTGATTATCACTCACTATCAACGCTTGTTGCAATATGTGGTGCCGGACTTTGTCCATGTTTATGCCGACGGACATATTGTCAAATCCGGTGATAAAACTTTGGCGGCAGAAATTGAAAAAGACGGCTATGCCGCATACACAAGAGAGAAATAAATGGGCGGATTGGTTCAAAAAGTAAAATTGTTTGGGGAATATATCCCTTGGCTTCAGGCCATGCGGGACAAGGGCGCGCTTACCTTTGATGACCTGGGCTTGCCCACACCTAAAACCGAGGCTTGGAAATATACCAAATTAAGAGATTTGAACACCGATGACTTGGTGATTGAGCCGTCAAACTTTTTGGCAGAAATGCGCGTGACGGCAGAAGAAGCCTGTGGTTGTCATCACGAAGACGAGGGTTGCGGCTGTCATCATCATGGCGAGGGTTGTTGTTGCGGCCATCATCATGAAGAAGGTGAGTGCCATTGTCATGAAGAAGGCCATGTTTGCGAGTGCCAACAAAAATTGCACGTTCCGTTTGATGCCTATGTCATCCATTTTGAAAAAGGCAAGATGATTCCCCCGTTCCCCGATTTTCCGCGCGGGGTTGAGGTGATGAACCTGATGGAAGCGGTGATAACCGAAGATGCCAAAGAATATCTGGGCAAGGTCGCAGATATCAAACTTCATCCTTTTGCCGCTTTGAACAATGCGTATATGGAAGAAGGTATTTATCTTTGCGTGCATAAAAATGTGAAGGTTGATAAGCCGATTGTGCTGATTAACCACACCAAGAGCGGTGAGGAGAATATCTTTTTTAATATTCGCAATTTGCTGGTGTTGGAGCAAGGCGCCGAGGCTGAGTTTGTTGAGTGGTATAATTACACAGGCGCGGTCAAATCGCGTTATTTTGCCAATGTGGTAAACGAGATTGTCTTAGGCAAAAATGCCAAATTGAGCCATTACAAATTGCAAGACGAAGCTTTTAAGGCCAATCACATTGCTTTGAGCGTAGTCAAACAAAAAGCCGATTCAAACTATCATAACTTCTGTTTGCAAAGAGGCGCCAATATCGGCCGAAATGAGGTCAAAGTGCTCTTGACCGATGAAAATGCTTCAGCCGAGGTCGATGCCGCTTATATCATGTCCGGCTGGGCCACTTTGGATACCACGACCGATATTTTGCACTTGTCCCCGCGGACATTTTCATCACAACTTGTCAAAGGTGTGGTCGGCGGTGAGGCTAAAGGCGTTTTCCAAGGCAAAATTCATATTGCCAAAGATGCCGTTCAAACCGAGGGCAACCAGTTGCACCGCGCTCTGTTGTTGAGTGATACCGCCGAGATTGACGTCAAGCCCGAACTCGAGATTTTTGCCGATGACGTGAAGTGCTCGCACGGCGCTGCCAGCGGTGAGTTGGATGAAAACCAGCTCTTTTATATGCAGTCCCGCGGTATCGGTCGGGAAGAAGCCAAACAAATTTTGATTGATGCTTATTTGGAAGAGGCGCTGGATAAGGTGAAAAATCCGGAGATTCGCGCTTGGCTGTCGGACTATGCGCACGCGCCGCAAGAATAAAGGACAAATCTGATGTTTGATGTTTATGAGATAAGAAAACAATTTCCGGTTTTGGCAAGGTTAATTAACGGCAAACCCAACACGTTTTTGGATACCGGCGCTTCGGCGCAAAAACCCCAATGCGTGATTGATAAAATGCTAAAGGTTTATAGCCATGATTATGCCAATGTGCACAGAGGCTCTTATCTCTTGTCGGAAGAAATAACCGAAGAATATGAAAAAGCCAGAAGAACCGTGCAAAAGTTCATCAATGCTAAAAGTGATAAAGAAATTGTCTTTACACGTAATGCCACCGAAGGTATTAATCTGGTCGCTGCCGCTTGGGGTAGAAAATTTTTGCAAAAAGGCGATGAGGTTTTGATTTCCGAGGCCGAACATCATGCTAATCTGATTCCTTGGCAGCAAGTTCGTGATGAAACCGGTTGCACGTTGAAGATTTTCAAAATTGCCGATGACGGAAGTTTTGTTTGGGATGAGTTTGCCAAGCTGTTAAGCGAGAAAACCAAACTTGTCGCCGTAACTGCCATGTCCAATGTTTTGGGCACCATTTTCCCGATTAAAAAAATGGTGCAAGCCGCACATAACGTCGGTGCTTTGTTTTTGACCGATGCTTGCCAGTTTGCCGTTCATCATCAGATTGACGTGCAAGATATGGATTGCGATTTTTTGGCTTTTTCCGGCCACAAGACCTATGGTCCGAGCGGTATCGGCGTTTTATACGGCAAATATGATATTTTGGATTTGATGCCGCCGTATCAATGCGGGGGCGATATGGTCGACCATGTGAGCTATGAAAAAACCACCTTTGCCGAACCGCCGGCACGTTTTGAAGCCGGCACACCGGCCATTGTTCAGGCAATCGGGCTGGGCGAGGCGCTGAATTTTATGATGAATTTGGGGCTGGATAATATCACCGCACATGAAAAAGAGCTGACCCAATATACTTTAGACAAGCTGGCCAAAATTGACGGCTTGGTGCAAATCGGCACCGCCAAAGACAAAGGAGGGGTGTTCTCTTTTGTCTTAAAAGGCATACACCCGCAAGACATGGCTTTCATTTTGGATAAAGAGGGCGTGGCCTTGCGTGTCGGACACCACTGCGCCGAGCCTCTGGTACACCGCATGGGCTATGAGTCGGTGGCCAGAGCCACTTTGGGCCTGTATAACACCAAGGAAGATATTGATAGATTGGTCAAAGCCATAGAAAAAGCCAAAACCTTTTTTTAAGAGATGAAGAATATGAGTTCAGATAACGAGAAGAAAGATAATATTTTAGATGAGAAAGAAACCCAGTTGCTAACCGCCATGGGTTTGGCGGAAGAAACGCCGATGGGCGAGGCTTTGCAAAATTATGTCGCCAAGGCAGGTTTTGATAAACCGGCGGAAGAAAAGACTGCCAGCAAAGAAGATATTATCGAGGCTTTGAAAACCGTTGCCGACCCTGAGATTAATATTAATGTTTATGACATGGGCTTGATTTATGGCATTGATATCAAAGACAACGGCGATGTTTTTATCGAGATGACCGTTACCGCCCCGACTTGCCCCGTGGCAGGTGTATTGCCGCAGCAAGCCGCCGATGCTGTGGCTCTGGTAGAGGGTACCGGTAATGTCGAGGTCAAAATTGTTTGGGAGCCGGCCTGGACACCCGAGCGTATGAGTGATGAAGCCAAAATGATGATTGAGCTTTTTTAGAGCTTGAAAATCAAGGTTTCATAGAGGGCAGGACGGAGTTCCTGCCAAATTTTTTCCAGCTTTTCTTTAGTGTCACCGCGCCAGGTTTCCACCGTAATTAACGGAATTTGACGTTCCACACCGGCCCAAGTCCCGAAAGAACCGGGGGTTTCATAGCCGACCGATTCGACAAACTTATAGCCGGTTTTTTCGGCATACATCAAAGCCAAATCACGTGCCGGTCCGTCATAATCAATCAAATGCAAATCAGAATGGATGGAGATGATGATTTTGGGGGCAAATTCTTCCACCAAAGACATCATAAATTTTGTCTCAACTTCTGAGGCCGGCGCGCCGCATTTCACTTTTTCATAAGAAAGGGTTTGCGTTTCATTTTTAAAATTGGCGGTCGGATAGTTGCGGTTGAGGTCAACCTTGTGGACATTAAAACGGGTGTGCAGCTCTTTGCCATCCGGGTTCAAACAAGGCAAAAAATAGGCATTATAAAGGCAGGGAACATCAGGCTTTTGTTCCAGCTCTTTCATAAAGCGGTTGAGAGCATATTCTCCTTCAATTTCATCTCCGTGAAAAACGCCGAGAAAGAAAATATTGGGTAGTTTTTCATCAATTTTGCGTTCATAAAAAGCAATTTCATGCCTTTTGGGCGATGTAATGGATTTAATTTTTTTAATATTGTTTGCCATGTTTGATAAGTCCGACCAAAATATTGCCGAGAGTTTGCGCTTTGGCCTGTTTCTTTTGAGCCATCTTGGCATTGGCTTTTTGCAAAGCGGTTTCAACCGGCACATGCACAATTTTCACCTGGCTGACACAAAATTTGGTCGCTCCTTTTTCGTTTTTCACAATATGGTCCAAATCTTGTGTATCGGCCAGCGGCTGAAAACCGAAAGATTGATAAAATTTTTCGCCGTTTTTGTTTTCCACATTATATTCCAAAATGAGGTTTTGGATGCCTTTTTCTTTCATCTTAGGCAGAGTGTGCGCCAAAACAAATGTGCCGAGCCCGTGTCTTTGCACATCAGGGTGCAGATAAATTTGGTTCAAAATCATGGTTGAATCATCGAGCTTGACGGAAGTGTCGGTAAAGTTCACCTTGCGATACCAGGCATATTCATAGCCGTCGAGATAGCCTTTTTCCAAATCTTTGCTTTGGCCGTTGTCGGCATGCTTATAATATTCGGGGATTCGGCTGTAGCGCACCAAACCGACGGGCTTGCCGTCCAGATTAATCATAAAAGTGCGGGAAAGATTACTCTGCGCGTTTTCGGCGGCAAAGCGTTTGACCTTTTGGTAAAAATAATCATAAGTATAAAGTGCCATTTCTTCTTTGGACTTATATCCTTCGGAGAGTTTGTTATAAGAGGCGCGATAAGCCTCGGCCACTTGTTGCAGAATATGTTCATCTGCAGACAATTGAGCAATTGTAACTTTCATTTTTTTTCTCACAAATATAAAACGGAATAGAGGCAAGATAGCACAGTCAAAAGAAGAGTCAAACATTTAATATGTTTGTTATTCATATAAAAGGCTGGACGAGCAAAAATAAAAGTGTTACATCAAAAATATGTAAAACAAACATGGCAGAAAATGATGGATATTGAAGAGTTAGCAGAAAATTTTGAACTTCTTGATGATTGGGAAGATAAATATCGCTATATCATAGACTTGGGCGAAAAATTGCCGCCTTTGCCGGACAAGTTCCATACCGATGAGTGGAAAGTTCAGGGCTGCCAATCGCAAGTCTGGCTGGTGCCGGAGAAAAAAGACGGCAAGCTCTTTTTTGAAGGCGATAGCGATGCCATCATCGTCAAAGGTATCATCGCCATTGTTTTGATGATATTTTCCGCTCATACGGCTCAAGAGATAAAAGCCATCAATATTGAAGAAATTTTCAATCGCTTAGGCTTAAGAGAACATTTAAGCCCGAGCCGCCGCAACGGTTTGGCCGCCATGACCGAAAAAATTTTGCATTATGCCGATGTCTTATAGGAACATTTGCCGATGAATATCCACGAATATCAAGCCAAAAAAATTTTAAGTCACTATGGCATAGTCATCCCCAAAGGCAAAATTGCCTATACGCCGAACGAGGCCAAGCAAGCCGCGGCCAAAGTTTCTCTGCGCGGGCCGTGGATGCTCAAAGCCCAGATTCAATCCGGTGCGCGAGCCAAAGGCTATTTTTTGGAAGAAAGAGCCGGCAAAAAAGGCGGAATCCGGTTGATAAAGAGTCGGCGCGACATCATCAAAAATGCCGAACAAATGTTGGGTTCAACCTTGGTCACCACCCAAACCGGACCCAAAGGCAAGTTTGTCGGCCGCATATATGTTGAGGCATTCACCAAGGTCAAAAAGGTTTTTTATGCGGCTTTGGTCATAGACCGAATGTTGTCTTCCATCAGCTTGCTGGTGGCCGAAACGGCTGATGTTGACATCAACGAACTGGCCTTAAATCACCCGGAAAAGATTTTGAAAATAGAATTGCCGCTCAACCATGGCGTGGCTCCTGAGCAGATTCGCCGTGTTTTGGAGTTTTTGAAATTAAATTCACGCAGCGGCCGCAGTCTGAAAAGATTCATCAATGGCTTGCACAAGGCCTTTTTGGAAAATGATGCCTCAATGATAGAAATTAATCCGGTCGGGGTCATGGCCAATGGGCAGTTAATTGCCTTAGATGCTAAAATCTCTTTTGATGACAATGCCTTATATCGCCACCAAGAAATTGCTCGCCTGCAAGATGATTATGAGGCAGATGAAAGAGAGTTGCAGGCCGCCAAATACAAGTTCACTTATTGCGAGTTTGAAGGCAACATCGGTTGCATTGTCAACGGCGACGGTTTGGCCATGGCGGTGATGGATGAACTGCGCAACAAAGGTTACGGCGCCGCTTGCTATTTGAATGTTAAAGGCGGTGTTGACAAAGACAAAATTGCCTCCGGCATCAAAATCATCATGACCAACCCCAAGGTGGAAGGCATTTTGATTAATATTTTGGGTGGTTTTCTGCGCTGTAATTTGATTGCCGAAGGTATCATCGCGGCGGCATCCGAAGTGGGCTTAAATGTGCCTTTGGTGGTGCGCTTTGAAGGAACCAATAAAGACGAAGCCAAAGAGATTTTGCTTCATTCCAAATTGCCGGTGATTATTGCAGATGAGATGGATGAAGCCGCCGATGCCGTCATCAAAGCCATAGAGGAGAGTGACTAATGTCCATTTTGGTAGATAAAAACACCCGCGTTGTTTGCCAAGGTATCACCGGTACGCAGGCCACTTTTCACATCAAACGCTCTTTGGATTACGGCACCCATGTGGTCAGCGGTGTCACGCCGGACAAGGGCGGTGAAATGCATTTGGGCTTGCCGGTTTTCAACACCGTCAAAGAAGCCAAAGCCGAAACGGGGGCCAACGCCAGTGTGATGTTTGTGCCGGCACCGGCTGTTAAAAGTGCCGTCAAAGAGGCCGTTGAGGCCGAGCTTGATCTGGCGGTTTGCATCGCCGCCGGCGTGCCTTTGAAAGATATGTTGGAAATCAAAGCCATGCTCAAAGGGAGCAAAACCAAGCTGATTGGTCCCAACACCCCCGGAATCATCACCCCCGGCGAAGCCAGATTGGGCATTTTTCCAGAAAATATCCACCATCGGGGCAAAGTCGGCATCATCTCGCGCTCTTCAACTTTGACTTATGAGGCCGTGATAGAAACCAACCGCGCCAATAATCTGGGACAAAGCACGGTTATCGGTCTGGGCGATGATATGATGATTGGCATGGATTTTATTGATACTTTGGAGCGCTTTCATCAAGATGACGAAACCAAAGCCATCATCATGCTTGGGCGTTTGGGTGGTACCTTTGAAGAAGACGCCGCCGCATATTATAAGAGCTTGAAAAAGAAAAAACCGGTGATTGGTTTTGTCGCCGGAGATGCCATTCCTTTCGGTCACAAAATGGGCTATGCCGGAGATGTCATCACCCAAGGCCATATTTCTGCCCAAGACAAGAAAGATGCTTTTGCTGATGCCGGCATCATCGTGGTCAACGGCATCAACCAAATCCATGAAGAATTGTTAAAATTGTTTCCGACCAAATGAATGGGTTATTAAGTCAAATTATCAAAATTTTTCTGCCGCCGCGTTGCATTAAGTGCGGCGCGGTTTTGTCCGATGACGATGGCTTGTGCCCAACCTGTTTTCAAGAGCTCAACTTTATCACCGCACCATATTGCTATAAATGCGGCCACCCTTTTGAAGAAGCGGTGAGCGGCAAAAAGTTGCTCTGCGCCTCATGCATGAGAAAGAAGAAGACGCCTTTTCGGCTCAATCGCTCGGCTTTGTGTTATGATGATTCTTCCAAAGATTTGATTCTGGCTTTGAAGTTTATGGATAAGACCGAAAATGCCAAAACCTTGGCCAAATGGTTGTGTCTGGCAGGATATGACATTTGGCAGGAAGGGGTAGATGTTTTGGTGCCTGTCCCGCTGCATTATAAAAGGCTGATAAAAAGACGCTACAATCAGTCGGCCTTACTCGTGAAAGAACTGAGCAAGTTAACCGGTATTGAAGCCGATTATATGTCATTGATAAAACACAAGTCGACCAAGCCGCAAGTCCAGTTTTCGGGGCATGAAAGAGTTAAAAACGTGAAAGGGGTTTTCAGCGTCAAACATATGGAAAAAATCAAAGGCAAACGCGTCGTGTTGATAGATGATGTGATGACCACCGGCTCCACCTTGAAAGAATGTGCATTGGCCTTAAAGAAAGCCGGAGCCAAATCGGTAGACACCTTGACCGTGGCCAGAGTGGTTTAAAACAAAAAAAGATGGAGATTTTCTCCATCTTTTTTTGTTCAATGAACCGCTTAGTTTCCGTAATGAATAACCAATCTCAAAATTCCGGAATCACCTTTCCAAATATTGTCATGCAGCATAACCGGAATATTTGAGTTCAAATCGGTAGCCACATGCCAAGCAGATTCGGCATCATATTCGGTAGAAGACCAGTGATCTTTAAGGCGGAAAACCTCATTTCCGTTCACAAAATCGGTTTTCGGAAAAGTTTGGCCGCCGACAGCAGTCAAAGACTGATCCAGAAGCGGATACATTTCAATAATTTGGTACATTTCACCCACAGCCGGAATATACCAATCTCCTTTTTGGGTGCCGGCCGTAACGCGGTTTTGAGCCGTTGTTGCAATTGGGAAGTTTCGACCGCTGTTTTTCTGCATAAACTGATAGATAGCCTGCGTATTTTTCTCGCCGTCCATATCAGCTTCTTCATAGGTAACGTTGCGCAAATCGGAAATATCGTCGGTTTTGAGATATCCGCCCATCGGCACTTGCCATTGCACGTTAAAATATCTAAGGTCGATGGCTTTTTTATTAACGGAGTCAAAAACCACGCCCATGGCGGTTTTGCCGACGGCTTTA
>CALXPK010000073.1 GCA_944390265.1 uncultured Alphaproteobacteria bacterium
GCCCGCAAAACTATTCTCCGGCGCACAAAACCGACAACTTTGCCGAGCTGGTCTGCTCCAACTCTCTGCGCTCGGATGATTATGAGCACAATGCCGTCGGCTTGATGCATGAGGAAATGCGCCGCGCCGGCTCGCTGATTATGGCTTGTGCCGATGCCACCAAAGTTCCGGCCGGAGGGGCTTTGGCTGTTGACCGCACCGCTTTTGCCCAAATGGTCACCGACAAAATTAAAAACCACCCGCTGATAGAGATTGTCCATGAAGAAATCACCCATCTGCCGGATGAAAATTTCGGCTCTGTGATTGTGGCCACCGGTCCCCTGACTTCCGACAAACTGGCGCATGATATTTTGGCCTTTGTCGACAATCAATCTTTGTCTTTTTTTGATGCGATTGCACCGGTGGTTTACAAAGACAGCATTGACTTGAGCAAAGCCTGGTATCAATCGCGCTATGATAAGGGCGACAAGCTCGACTATATTAACTGTCCGCTCAGCAAAGAACAATATTATGCCTTTGTCAACGCGCTCAAAAGTGGCGAAAAAGTTGAGTTTCACGATTGGGAAGAAGTCCATTATTTTGAAGGTTGCCTGCCGATAGAGGTTATGGCCGAGCGCGGGGATGAAACCCTGGCTTATGGCCCGATGAAACCCATCGGCCTGACCAATCCACATTCAGATGAAAAGCCCTATGCCGTGGTGCAACTGCGTCAAGATAACAAAGAAGACACTTTGCGCAATATGGTGGGTTTTCAAACCAAGCTCAAATATGGCGAACAGCAACGCATTTTCCGCCAGATTCCGGGGCTTGAAAATGCCAAGTTTGCACGCTTGGGCGGCATTCATAAAAACACCTTTATCAAATCGCCGATTCTCCTGGACGAATTTTTGCGTTTGAAAAAGCGCCCCAACATTCGTTTTGCCGGACAAATCACCGGTTGTGAAGGCTATATTGAAAGTGCCTGCGTCGGTTTCATGGCCGGCTATTTTGCCGCTGCCGAGCTCAAGGGACAAACCCCGATTCTGCCGCCGCGCAACACCGCTTTTGGCTCCATGCTCAACCATTTGATTGATGATACCGATATTGAAAATTTTCAGCCGATGAACATCAATTTCGGCATTTTTCCAACCATCAGCGGTGAAAGAACCGCCAACGGCAAATTTAGAAAAATTAAAGGCATGGATAGGAAGAAAGCCTATTCCGAACGCGCTTTAAAAGAAATTGCCCCCTGGATAGAAGAGATAACCAAAGATGAAATTGCGCCACAAAAATAAACATCAGGAAAATTTTCCCGTCGGCATGATGATGTTTAATAAAAACATCCGCCAAATTGTGGCCGATTATTATCGCTTTGCCCGCTATGCCGATGACATTGCCGACAACCCGCATATCAAACCGCAAGTCAAGGTAGATAGGCTCTATGAGCTGGAAGAAATTTTCACCGGGCAAAGGAGCTATAAGGGCCAAAAGCTCAAATTTGTGCAAACCCTGAAAGATGAGTTTGCCGCGCGCCATTTAGCCCCGAGCCTGGCCACCGATTTGTTGATTGCTTTTCGAAAAGATTCGCTCGGCTTTGACTATCAAACCTGGGGACAGTTGGTGGACTATTGCAAATATTCCGCCGCGCCGGTCGGCAAATTTATGCTGGCCGTGCATCAGGAAAATCCCTCAACCTATCTGCCGGCCACTTCGCTTTGCGTGGCTTTGCAAATTGTCAATCACGTTCAAGACATAAAATATGATGTAAGTTTGTTAAAGCGGCTCTATCTTCCGGCCGAGATTATGAAAAAATATCATCTCCGCATGGAAGATTTGACCCAAAACAAATCTTCCGTCAGCTTGCAAAGAGCCGTTGAACACATCATGGAAAAGACTTTGGGTTTGGTCAAAGAAGGCAGCATATTACCCGAGCTCATCAAGAGTTTAAGTTTGCGCATGGAAGTATGTATTATCCTTTCTTTAACCAATATCATGATAAAAAAGATATTAAAAGGCGATGTTTTGGCGCAAGAAATCAAACTCTCGGGGTTGGATTGGCTGCGCGGAACCATCGTCGGAATATATAAGGGTTTAACGACAAAGCAGAAAACTTTGCCCACAAAGGAATAAAATTTTATGAACAATATCAAAAGAATGGTCAAAAAGTCCGGCACCTCGTTTTTCTGGAGCATGCGTTTTCTGCCCTTTGGCAAAAGAAACGCCATGTATACGCTATATGCCTTTTGCCGCCATATTGATGATATTGTCGACGGCGACAAAGATGTCTCGGAAAAGCTCGATTTAATGGATGCCTGGCGCCAAGAAATTGACAACATTTATGAAAAGAAAGTCCCCGAAACCGAAATCGGCCGCAAAATCTATAAAAATTGCATGCGTTTCAAATTGCCCAAAGAAGAATTTGTCCGCATCATCAACAGCATCTCGATGGATTTACCCACCCCGATGCAAGCCCCGTCGATGGAGCAGTTTAATGAATATTGCCGCGGCGTGGCCGGTGTCCCCGGAAACTTGTCTTTGCGCATTTTTGGCGTAACTGACGAGGCTTTGATAGAAAAACTCTCCACCACCTTGGGCAATGCTCTGCAAATCACCAACATCTTGCGTGATGTGAAAGAAGATGCCCAAGACGGCCGTTTGTACATTCCCAAAGAGATGTTGGAAAATGCCGGCATCACCTCCACCGACCCGATGAGCGTGATTGTCAACCCCAATCTGGCCCGCGCCAGAGAGCAACTGGCCAAAATCGCCGCTGACGATTATGAAACCTCGTACCAGCTCATCAAACAGCTGGATAAAAAAACCGCGCGTCCGGTTTTGATGATGGCCAATATTTATAAACGCTATTTTGATATTATGCAAAATCGGGGCTGGGAGGTTATTTCACCCAAGCCGCATTTGGGCAAAATGAAAAAACTTTCCATCGCTCTGCGCGCTTTCTTTTATAGGTAAATCTATGTTTTCGGAAAAGAAAACATTTCACATCATCGGCGGCGGCTTGGCCGGTTTGAGTGCCGCCAAATTCATCCGGAAAAAACACCAAAAAGCCCGTATCATCATTTATGAAGCCGCATCGCATTTGGGCGGCCGCTGTTTTTCTTTTTATGATGAAAAATTGCAAAGAAATATCGACAATGCCACCCATGCGGTTTTGGGCGCCAATAAAGAAGTGAAAAAACTTCTCGGCAAAGAAAAATTTTTTTCTAAAATTTTTTTACTGAAAGACAAACAAATTCATAGCCGCTTTTGGCAGGAGATTCCTTTTCTGTTGCTTTCAATTTTTAATACCGCACCGCAAAAAATTGCCAAATCTTTGCTGATTTCTACGGCATGCAAATTGTTTCCATTTCTGCCTCCGCAAAGAAAATTTTATTTTTCGCAAGGCAACTTGAGCGCCAAATTGATAGAACCTTTGGCAGGCTTTGCCGATGAAATCAAAACCGGCTGGGTCTTGCAAAAAATAAGCAAACAAGAAAACAAAATCACCACCTTAAAGTTCAATCATCAAGATGTGAAATTAGGAGCAAATGACATTGTCATCTCGGCACTTGATGCCAAGCAATATCAGCTCATTTTTGGTGGACCGCAATTTGATTTCAACCCGATTATCAATATATATTTTCGCACCAGCGTGCCGCTGACCTTGCCTAATAATATTCCATTTCTGGGCACACCGGACAATCTGGCTGATTGGATATTCATCAATCAAGATATAGTTGCCGTCACCATCTCTGATAGTCAAAATATTCAGCTAAAAGATGAAGAATTGGCGCGCCGCATATGGCAAGAGATTCGCGCCGTCAATGGGTTAACGCCGGCTTTTTTACCGCCTTATCGGGTGATGAGGCACCAACGCGCGACCATCTGCCAAGATGAAAAAAATCAGGCTCTGCGCCCAACTTCTGCCCAAACTTCATATCAAAATTTGTTTATCTGCGGCGATTGGACCATGAAAAACTACCCCTGCTGTCTGGAAGCCGCCATAAAATCTGCACAAAGAATCATCAAAGAAATATAAGTTAACTTAAATTTTACCAAATTCATGCTAAAATTTTTCTGTATGGGAAAGTACACCCCATGCCGAAATTTAACGTTAAAAAAAGCATAGGATACAACAAGAATGTTGAAACCAAGAAGACAATTTCTGACGATTTCTGCACTTTTCACCCCTGCGGTGAAAAGTTTTGTTGTATCCAAATCTTATTATCAAGTTGTATCCTACAATTATTCTGTTTTGTTCTTTAATTTTTCGTGCAAATTCAATTTATTAAACCCGTGCGAGGTGCAAAATGAGTGATATTTCATTGACCGCCTCAATGCGGAGCAATTTGTTGAGTTTGCAACAAATTTCCCAACTGCAAGACCAAACCCAACTGAGGCTTTCCACCGGCTTAAAAGTTAATTCGGCGATAGATAATCCGAGCTCGTATTATACCGCAAGCTCGCTGACCAATCGTGCC
>CALXPK010000074.1 GCA_944390265.1 uncultured Alphaproteobacteria bacterium
TTAGGCGGCGCGTAAGTGCCTTGAATAATTAAAAAAGGAGAAAGAAAATGAATTTATTACTAAAAAGAATTTTGGGAGCAAGTTTTGCATTTGCGGCTTTCTCCTTTGTCAACCCCACACCGGCCAAAGCGCAATCTTGCGCCGTCGCCCCGACTTGCGAAAGTTTAGGGTATACGCTCACCGAAGCTGATTGTGAAGGCCACAATTTTCTCAAATGTCCATTTGATACCAGTGTCGGCTATTGTGATTTTGGAAGTATTGGAAACTCTGGAATATGTGATAATCCGGCCATTGGAGATATCCTTTTTTCTGATAAGACTTGCTCTAAAGCGCCCTTACCAGGGAAAACTCCGATTGGAATTGTCTTTGATATAGAATTCCGTAAAGCTATTGCATTAGATTCGACAGAATTGGAATGGGCTACGGAAGATTTTGATATTTCGGGATTGGTAAGTACCACCACTGAAGATGTTAAAAGTATGTGGGACGGAAAAAAATACACGAAAACCATTATAGAATATAGTCAAACCAATAACAAAAGTTTTCCGGCCGCTGAATATGCTCAAAATTATTCAACAAAAGGCACCAAACAAGGTGATTGGCATTTGCCAGCAGGTGCTGAACTACAAGCTATTTATGATAACAGGACAATTTTAAATGGTCGTTTATATTCTGTAGGAGGAACAGAAATTCCAACTGGAAATTATTGGAATTCCTCACATTGGGCTTCTATTAGCTACATTGATCGGCAGGCATGGTTATTAGATTTCTCTAATGGCTCTTGGGACAACAATTATTATTGGCATCAATTTAATGTTCGTCCAATACTGTCTTTTTAATTAAAAGCCTTATATCTTATATCAGACCTAATTTTTGGGCGTTGATGACGGCTTGCGTGCGGTTGGTGGCATTGATGGCTTTGAACATGGCATTGATGTGCAGTTTTACCGTGGCTTCACTCACGCCCATTTCATAGGCTATCTGCTTGTTGGACAGACCTTGCGAGATATATTGCAAAACCTCAAATTGGCGCGCTGTCAACTGGCCGTTCTTGCTTTCGGCCGGAGCTTTTATCGTTCCCAAACTCTCCAACAACAACGGCGGTAAATATGTGCCGCCTTCCAAAACCAGTTTTAGCGCCGCAGAAATGATTTTGGGGTCAGAACGCTTGGAAATGTAGCCACTTACCCCTTTTTCCATAACTTGACGAACGGTTTTGATGTCTTCCGTGGCGGAGATGACAACCATATGCGCTTGGGGCGCCGCTTGCATTAAGGCACTCAAGCCTTCATTCCAGCCCATGTCCGGCATGTCTAAATCTGCTATCACGAGTTTGATTTGCGGATTTTCTTCCAGCTGTTTTTGGGCTTGAGCATAGCTTTCGGCTTGGATGATGTGCGCCTGCTCGTCCAACTGCTCTAACGTGAGCTTTAAGCCATCGCGAAATAAGGCATGATCATCGGCAATTAATATTTTCATCTTTCCCTCTGCTTTTGAAAATATATAATCTCTTCCGGCTTATTTTAAAGGCGGCAGTTCAATATATTCGACACCGGCTTCTTCAAACATTTGGCGGGAATAATCCAGCTTATCACGCCAAGTGGCATCTTTGATATCGTTTCTTTTTTCCAAAGGATTGGTCACAACCATTTTGATGCCGGACTGAATGATGGCTCTTGCACAATCGGTGCAAGGTGTGTGGGTGGCGTATAAAATGCACCCCTTTAATGATGTTCCGGTCAGGCAGGCATTGTAGATGGCATTTCTTTCCGCATGCTCAAAAAAGTCATATTTGGTCGGACGCTCCATCCTTTCGGGTTTATCATCGTCCACGCCTCTGACCAAGCCGTTGTATCCGGTGGCTCTGATTTCTCTGTCCGGTCCGACGACCACCGCACCGGTTTTGGTTGAGGTATCTTTTGACCAGGAAGCCACCAAAAAAGCCACTTCCATAAAACGTCTGTGCCATTTTTCCGAAAACATAATCTCCCTCCTTTTGGCTATTTATCTTTATGATAATTTTTTTTCCACATTTAGCAATAAAAATCTTTGAAATGCGAGTCTTTCTCTTGACATTCGGGCTAAAATACCCCACTTTATACCCAGTGCATTTATATAATTTATTAGGAGAAAAAAATGAGTGCTATTGTTGATATTCATGCAAGAGAAATTATTGACTCTCGCGGTAATCCGACAGTTGAAGCCGATGTTGTTTTGCAAAGCGGTGCTTTTGGCCGCGCTGCCGTTCCGTCCGGCGCTTCTACCGGTGTTCACGAAGCTGTTGAATTGCGCGATGGTGACAAAAAACGTTTCGGCGGCAAAGGTGTTTTGAAAGCCGTTGAAAACGTTAATGATAAAATTTATGACGCTCTTGCCGGTTTGGATGCTGATGACCAAATCGCCATTGACCAAGCCATGATTGACTTGGACGGCACCGAAAACAAAGGTAAACTCGGTGCTAACGCTATTTTGGCCGTTTCTTTGGCCGTTGCCAAAGCTCAAGCCGAAGAAGCCGGTTTGCCTCTCTATCGTTATTTGGGCGGTACCATGGCTCGCACTCTGCCGGTTCCGATGATGAACATTTTGAACGGCGGCAAACACGCTGATAACCCGATTGATTTTCAAGAATTCATGATTATGCCGGTTTCTGCTTCTTCTATCCGTGAAGCCATCCGCATGGGTTCTGAAATCTTCCACACTTTGCAAAAGAACTTGAAAGCTGCCGGCCACAACACCAACGTTGGTGATGAAGGCGGTTTTGCTCCGAACCTCAAATCTGCCGAAGAGGCTTTGACTTTCATTGTTGATGCCATTAAAGCTGCCGGCTACAAACCGGGTGAAGATGTTGTTCTCGCTATGGATGCCGCTTCTTCCGAATTCTATGAAAACGGCAAATATGAACTCAAAGGCGAAGGCAAATCTTATACCAATGCTCAAATGGTTGAATTCTACAAAGATTTGTGCGCTAAATTCCCAATCTTCTCTATTGAAGACGGTATGGCCGAAGATGACTGGGAAGGTTGGAAAATGTTGACCGATGCTTTGGGCAACAAAATCCAACTCGTTGGTGATGACTTGTTCGTAACCAACCCGAAACGCTTGGCTATGGGTATTGAAAAAGGCGTTGCCAACTCCATCCTCGTTAAAGTTAACCAAATCGGTACTTTGACTGAAACCATGAAAGCTGTTGACCTTGCTCAACGCAACAAATATACCGCTGTGTTGTCTCACCGCTCCGGTGAAACCGAAGATGCAACCATTGCTGATATTGCTGTTGCTACAAACTGCGGTCAAATCAAAACCGGTTCTATGTCCAGAACCGACCGTATGGCAAAATACAACCAACTCATCCGTATTGAAGAAGAATTGGGTGATATGGCTGTTTATGCCGGTAAATCTATTTTGAAAAAATAGTTTTATCTTAAAAATTTCAACTCCTAAAAGGCAGGGCGGAATTTTTCCCCCTGCTTTTTTTATTGCTTTTTTGCCGCAATTTACTTATATTGCCTTTGAAATATTTATCATTATTTTTAAGTTTATGGAAAAGTATTATTGGTTTTCTGCTCGTGACAGAAGAAAAATTTTGTCACAAACTTTTGTGAAATCTTGGAAATGGATTTTGTGCTCCGTTATTGAAGCTCTTGTCTTATATTTCTTATTCTACAATCTCTTAAAAAATGCTCCTTTTGCTTATCTTTTGTCTTTGCTCACTTCTTTGAGCTTGTTTTGGGTTGTGGTCAAAAAAGAAAAGCTCTTGCAAAAAAGTGTGTTTTGTTTTCGTTGCTGTTATGTGGCGGCAACCGGCGTGATTGTGTTTTGGATGATGTTTTTTAACGGACTTTTGTGCTTTGCACTTTTTTGCTGCTGGCCACCCTTTTGTTTTTGATTTCACCTTGGCTCAATAAGCTACCTTTTGATTTGACCGAAAGCAAAGTTAAACAATCTGTTTTTGTGTGTATCTTATGCTTTATGGTCATCAATTTTGTATTGGTTATGCTGAACATATCACAATCAATATTCTCAGCGACAACCTTTTGCCTTATCTTTATGTTTTTTAATGCCATGGAGCTCAAACAAATGGATAAGTTTTTGCAAAAAGGTTTGATGGAAGAAGAAATCCAAACCGCCACGGAAAACTGGTGTTTTGATATGTTCGGAAATTTTATCGGAATGATTTTTTTCTCAGAATCCGTCCGTTTTATTTCCAAACTCGTGCCGATTATTGTCACAAAAAAAGCTGTTTCCATATGAAACAGCTTTTTTTTATTTTGTTGCTAGCGTCCTTGATACAGGGTTTGTCGTTTGCTCATATCTTGCCGCATTTCTCTTTTGGCCAAAATGCTCAAGGGTGAACCCAGCAATGTCAGTTTCGGGGTTTTGGTATCTATTCCCCTGATATGAACCAAAACGTGTTTGTCCAAATCTATTTTCGGGTTTTTATCCAACCAATAACCACTGCCGCCGTAAAAACTTTCATCAGTCAAGCCCTCTTTGCCAAATCTGCAACCCGAATGGGTGACATATTCTTCCGAGCTGTTCAGCGCACTTATCCAATCTTTTTCACGCACAACTTCATTAAAAACCACCGGATCAAAAACCAGACGTTCCGTTTTTTTTGAATCTTGATATATCGGCAAATCGATGGCCAGTGCCACATGATAGCCATTCCATTTTCTGGTTTCAAAACCTTGTTCATTAGAGGCAGGAAAATTGGCCTCGACCCAATCTTTGCCCTTAGATTTCAGGCACCAGATTTTGGTCGGTATCAGTCCCTCTTCTTTGGCTTTTTTGGCCAGCATATGGGCAAAGGCAAAACAACACTCGTTTCTGTGTGCATATTCTGCTTTAGGGAAAAGCTCTTCTTTCCAACGCGCAAACATCTGATTATAGGCTTTAATTTTTTGATAATCTAACTTCATATTCTTTCCTCTTGAGATTATCATAACACAAAATTTGTACAAAAAAAAGGCATCTTTTTTAAGATGCCTTTTTGTTTTTTGCTACAGCCTTAGAAATTGGCTATTCTTGCCAAAGCGGCTTCAACCTTGGCTTTGTTTTCCAAGGCTTCGGCCTGACGGCGTTTTTCTTCTTCAACAACCGCAGCCGGCGCTCTTTCAACAAAGCTCGGATTACTCAACTTTTTGGCATAGCCTTCCAAGTTTTTGTTCAAATTGGCCAATTCTTTGTTCAAGCGTTCTCTTTCGACCGCAAAGTCAACCACGCCTTTCAACGGCAGTAAAATCGTGGCTTCTTTGAACACGCTTTGAACCATGTCTTTGCTGATTTCGGCACCTTTGGCAAAGATTTCCAATTTTTCCAAACGCGCCAAAGCACAAATGATTGGGTTAAATCTTTGCAGGTTTTCAGCCGATTTGGCGTTGGCATCTTTAAGATATACCGTCAATTTGGCACCGGCCGGCAAATTCATTGACGCACGCAGAGAACGAACGGCACTAATCAAGTCAATTGCCCAGTCAATATCGTTCAAAGCATTTTCATCAATCTTTTCAGCTTTCGGCCAAGCGGCATGAATGAGTTTGACACCGTGGATGTCATAATTGTTATTCCACAATTCTGTCGTGATAAACGGCATAAACGGATGCAGAATAATCAAAATTCTATCCAAGACCCAAGCAAAAGTGGCTCTGGTTTCTTTTTTGGCGGCCTCATCCGAGCCAAACAAAATCGGCTTAATCATCTCGATATACCAATCGCAGAAAGAACCCCAAACAAATTGGTAAACCGCATTGGCGGCATCTGAGAAGCGGAAAGCATTCAAGCTGTCCGTCACATCTTTGGTGGCTTGTTTGGCCTTGGCAACAACCCATTTGTTGATGGCATAAGTGACTTTGGTTTCGTCAAAGTCTTTGACCAAATTGCATTCGTTCATCTCTCCAAAGCGGGCGGCATTCCACAATTTGGTGGCAAAGTTACGATAGCCTGCTATACGCGCCTCGCTCAAGTTGACATCGCGGCCTTGGGTTTCCATGGCAGCCATGAAGAAACGCAGGGCATCGGCACCATATTTTTCAATGGTTTCCATCGGGTCAACGGTGTTACCTTTGGACTTGGACATTTTTTGGCCTTTTTCATCACGAACCAAGCCGTGAATATACGCTTTTTTGAACGGAACGCGCTTCATGGCATACATACTCATCATCATCATGCGGGCGAGCCAGAAGAAGATGATGTCAAAGCCGGTGACCAAAACCGAAGTCGGATAGAAGGTATCCAAATATTCGCTCTTATCCGGCCAGCCTAAGGTTGAAAAAGCCCACAAACCGGAAGAGAACCAAGTATCCAACACGTCGGTTTCTCTTGTCAATTTTTCTTTTTTACCATAAAACTCATCAGCGGCGGCTTGGGCTTCTTCCTCGTTTTCTTCGCAGAAGATGTGGCCGTCCGGTCCGTACCAAATCGGCATTTGGTGACCCCACCAAAGTTGACGAGAGATACACCAGGGTTGAATGTTTCTCATCCATTCAAAATAGGTTTTCTCATAAGATTTGGGAACAAACTCCATCTCACCGTCTTCAACTGCGCGAATCGCTTCTTTGGCCAGGACAGGCGCATCAACAAACCACTGGTCGGTCATCAAAGGCTCAATGATAACACCGGTTCTATCGCCATAAGGAATAACCATCGGGTGGTCTTCAATCTTATCCATCAAGCCGAGCTCGGTTAATTTTTCAATGGTTTTAGCTCTGGCTTCCATGGTGGTCATGCCCTCAAACGGGGTATTCTCGTTCAAGGTGGCATCCGGATTCAAGATATTTATCATCGGCAGATTATGACGTTTGCCAACCTCAAAGTCATTAAAGTCGTGTGCCGGCGTAATCTTAACCGCACCGGTACCTTTTTCCGGATCGGCATGCTCATCGGCAATAATCGGAATCACGCGATTGATTATCGGCAAAATGCAATTTTTGCCAATCAGGTGTTTCAATTTTTCATTATCTTTAGAAACGGCAACGGCAGTATCACCAAACATGGTTTCCGGACGGGTGGTGGCAATTTGGATATACTCACCCTCTTCGCCTTCAATCGGATAACGATAGTAATACATTTTGCCGACGGTTTCTTTTTGAACAACTTCCAAATCAGAAACGGCGGTTTGTAATTTGGAATCCCAGTTGACCAATTTTTTGGCTTTGAAAATCAAACCGTCTTTGTACATATGAACAAAGATTTTGCGAACGGCGCGGCTCAAGCCCTCGTCCATGGTGAAGCGCTCGCGGCTCCAATCGCAAGAAGCCCCCAAGCGGCGCAACTGGCGGCAGATGGTTCCGCCGGATTGTTCTCTCCACTTCCAAACGGTTTCAATGAACTTTTCTCTGCCCAAGTCATGACGAGAGATGCCCTCTTTGGCCAAGTTTCTTTCAACCACCATTTGGGTGGCAATGCCGGCATGGTCTGTACCCGGTTGCCACAAAACTTTTTTGCCGAGCATACGGTTATAGCGAATGAGAATATCTTGCAAAGTGTCATCCAAAGCATGGCCCATGTGCAAAACACCGGTAACATTCGGTGGCGGAATAACAATTGAAAAGGCTTCGGATGAGGAGCGCATATCGGGTTTGAAATCGCCGCTCATCTCCCAATCGGCATAAATTTTTTCTTCAAATTCTTTCGGGTTATAATTTTTTTCCAACATTGATTTTTTCCATTTTATCTATCATTACAAAAAACTTTTTCTTTCGGCTTTATAAACCGCAAAAAGCCCTCAACGGCGTTAATCCGTTCGGGGGCAAATTGGAGGTCGGCGCGCTATAAGGTCAAGCTAACGGCCGACCTTTACCATCACTCGTTCAATCTCTTTTTGAACTGCGGCTTCAACTATTTTCGGCAGATTGACCTCGAGCCAAGCTCTGGTTTGGGCATGAATCTCTTGTTTGGCATAGGCCGCAATGTCTACATTTTTGGTCATTTCGGCATTAACCGAAGCGGCAACAATGCCTTGGATAACACCTTCAACAACTTGCTCGATGGTTTTGTTGCCATCGCCCATGCTTGAAACAGGAGCCGGAATCTCTGGTGCCGGTGCGGGTTCAGGTTCTTTTTCTTGACGCTCTTGGGTTTGTTCGGCAAACATTTTGGCAAAGTTGTTAATGATGTCGGCAGAAACATCGGCGGCATCTTCTTTTTCTTGCGGCTCGGATTTGGGCTCGGGTTCCGACATAATCGGAGCTTGGGTTGTTTTTTCCGGCTCGGTCGGCTCGGGAGCGATTTCTTCTTCAACCTCTTCAAACGAAGCCTCGGGAATCTCTTGCGGCTCTTCATTAACGGCGGCCGGAATATCGGCAACTGACGCCTCCGCCGCAGGGGTTTCTGCCGCCGGAGTTGCTTGCGGCTGAGAAGACGACTCTGCTTGCGGCATTGGGGTATAAGGATCTTCGTTGGGTGATGCCTCTCCCAGAGAAACAGACAAATCTTCCGTCTGTTCTTGCAAAATGGGCTCCGAAGTTGTGTCAATCTCCGGTAAATCTGTCGTCAGAGAAGTGTCTGTTGTTTGCTTGGCGGCAGAATCTTCGGTTATGGCTTCGGAAGCTGACTGCAAAAGCTCATCAATATTGAAAGAGAAGTCATCTGAATCCGGCGCGGTTTGCAAATCTTCTTCAGCTTTGGTTGAAGCGGCTGCCGAGGTGTCCGTCAGACCAATATCAAGGTCGGCATCTTCGGCCTTAAAATCGGGAAGTTCAATATCTTCCGGAGAAAGCAAAGGTTCATCGTCTTTGGGGGTGATGTCAAAATCGGGGCCGATTTCATCCAGCTCAATTTTGGCATCGGGTTCTTCTTTGCCCTCGTCAACAATCATGGCTTGTGACAAATCAAAAACATCGTCTTCGGGCTCCGGCTCAACTGAGGTTGCGGCCGGGCTGCTCGGCTCGGCCGATGCGGTTTCCGGCTCAGCGCTGACAGCTGTGTTCGGTGCGGCGGCCGGTGTATTTTCCGTTTCCGGGTTTTCGGTTTGAGAATCACTTTCCAAAATATCTTTGATTGAAGATAAAATATCTTCCATGGACATTTCGCTTTGTTGTTCTTCGGGAGTCATTAATTTTTCCACCAATTTAGTTAATTTTTACCTGTATTACAGATTAGCCTTATTTTTTTATTATTCAACCTCTATTATCAATCAACAGATATTGAGAGCCACTTGCCTTTTGTATCTTGGTAATATTTATCGGCATCATACAACTCAACATCAAGCTTCAAATCTGCCGCGGTTAACTTGCCCATGGCCAACAGCAGATTCAGGCTTGATACATAGTAGTTTCTTCTGGCTTTGACTTCTTCCACATTGGAGTTGAGCAGTTCTTGATAAGCATCCAAAACATCCAAAATGGTGCGGTTGCCCAAAGCCTCTTCTTTTTGAACACCGTCCAAGGCAATTTCGTTGGCTTTAACTTGCTCTTTGATGGATTTGATTTTCGAATCGTTTGAAACCATATATTCCCATGCACTTGAGACCAAGGAGCGGACGGAACGTTCGGATTCAAGCAATTTTTCTTGCGATTGCCATTTCAAATATTTGCTTTGGCGAATCTCGGCACGGTTTTTACCGGCTTCATACAACGGCACCGTCAAATTGACCCCGACTTCAACATTGTCGGTTTTGATTTTGGCTTGGTTGGCATCCAAATCATTTTCCAAGTTGGTGGCCGAAGCATCTAATGACACGGAAGGCAACAATGCGCCGGTGTTGTAGGCAACATTGTAGTTGGCAGCATCAAAAGAGTGTTGGGCGGTTTTGATGCTGTAGTTGTTTTCCAGAGCAAAGTTCATGGCTTCTTCCATGCTCTTCGGCAACATATCAGAAATGTCTTTCGGCTCGGACAAATTTTCCGGATCTTTACCGATGACTTCTTTATAAACTGCTTTGGATGCAGCCAAAGTTCCTTCCGATGAAATGCGGTCGGACACGGCTTGGGCATGGCGGGCACGGGCTTGCGACACGTCGGTTCGGGTCACCTCACCGACATTGAAACGTTGGATGGTTTCATCAAGACGTTTTTTTAACAATTTTTCGTTATTTATTTGCAATTTGACAATGGCTTGGTTTTGCAAAACATCCATATAAGCGGTGGCCGCATCCAAGAAGATGGTTTGCTCCACGCTGTACAAATTGTTTTGTTCGGCCTTGACCGAGCTATCTGCCTGTTTTACCGCATTGACGGTTTGGAAACCGTTGAAAATCGGCTGAGACAAAGTTGCCCCATAGCTGGTAGTGTTGCCGTCATTTTCCAAATCTGCCACATTGGGAACGCCGCCGGGATTTTCGGTTGAACCGCTGGCCTGAGAATAGCCCGCAACCAAAGAGATGGTCGGACGATAACCGGATCTGGCAATGGCCACATTCTCATCAACCGAACGCAAGTAAGCTCTTTGCGCCTGCAAGGTTGGGTTGGACTTATAGGTTTCGCTCAAGGCTTCAAAAATTGTTTCGGCTGACGCAGGTGCAGAAATGGCACTCGCCATCAGCAAACCTGCCACAAAAGTTTTTTTCATGTAACGTTACCTCTAAAACTTGTATTCAAAATTGTCTTGATTATATGTTATTATCATAATTTTGCAACGGATTTTATTAAAAAATCTATAACTTATTTAACGAATATTTATGATAAATGTTTCATCTTATTAACCATATTTCAAACAATTTTTTCTATAACTTGGATAAGTCAGTATGTATGCCATGGGAGGAAAAGAAATTGACGAAAAGTAATTCTGTTATCATCAATGAAATTGATAAAGCTCGTTTGAAACTTTCAATTGAGCATTATATTAAATATTTTATCGGCAAAAGAACCAGCGAAGTCAATAAAGATGAAGCGCTTAACGCCATTGCTTTGTCCGTCAGAGAATTTGCCATGGATAAAATGTATGAAACCATGGCGCGCTACAACAAAGTCAATACCAAAAGAATCTATTATCTTTCGGTGGAATATCTTATCGGCCGCTCGCTGGAAAATAACCTCCATAACTTGGGCTTGTACCATATTATGCAAGATATTAAAATTGACGGCTTGCCCGATTTCAGCTTGCAAGAAATTTTTGACACCGAATATGATCCGGCTCTCGGCAACGGCGGTTTGGGTCGCTTGGCCGCTTGCTATCTTGACTCCATGGCCTCGCTCGGAATCCCCGGTTTCGGCTACGGAATCAACTATCAATTCGGACTTTTCAAACAAAAATTTGAAAACGGTTATCAAGTCGAACAAGCCGACAGCTGGCTCGGTGAAGACTCTCCGTGGCAATTTGCTCGTCCCGACCGCACGGTCAAAATTCCAATCAAGGGTGATGTTGAGGTGATTGATGACGGCACCGGCCACAAAAACTTTATTTGGATGAACACCCAAAATATTTACGGCGTGCCTTACGACTTTCCGATTGTCGGATACAACGGCAAATCGGTCAACTATTTGCGTTTGTTCTCCGCCAAAACCGATGATGAGCTCGATATTAACATTTTCAACGAAGGCGGCTATATCGACGCGGTGAAAGACAAAATTGCCACCGAAACCATTTCTAAGGTTTTGTATCCGTCCGATGCCGTCGAATCGGGCAAAAAACTGCGCTTGACCCAACAATATTTCTTTGTTTCCTGCGCTATCCAAGATATCATTCGTCGTTTTTTGGAAAAATGCAATGACTTCAAAAAACTCCCCGATATGGTTTGCATTCAACTCAACGACACCCACCCGGCCATTGCCATTGCCGAAATGATGCGCCTGCTGGTGGATATTCACGGCCAAGAATGGGATGATGCTTGGGATATTGTGACCAAAACCTTTGCCTACACCAACCACACTTTGCTGCCTGAGGCTTTGGAAACCTGGCCGTCTCGCATTTTCCAAGAACTTTTGCCCAGACATTTGCAAATCATCTATGAAATTAACCGCCGCTTTATGGATTTTGCTCGCGAAAAATTCGGCGATAACTCCGAAAAACTGGCTAAAGTTTCAATTGTCTCCGGTGAAGGCAACAATCAGATTATTCGCATGGCCAACCTCTCCATTGTCGGCTCTTTCTCCGTCAACGGCGTGGCGCAAATTCACTCCAACCTGCTCAAAACCAAGTTGGTTCCCGAGTTCTATGAACTTTGGCCGGAAAAATTCTGCAATGTTACAAACGGTATCACCCCGCGCCGTTGGCTCTTGCATGCCAATACCGCTTTGGCTGATCTTATTTCTTCCAAAATCGGCGAAGGTTGGGTGACCAAACTGAGCGAGCTCTCCAAACTTGAGGATTATGTTGATGATGCCAAATTTGTGAAGAGCTTTTCCGAAGTTAAACGCACCAACAAAGAAAAATTGACCAAAGTCATTTTCAAAACCACCGGTGTGATGGTTGACCCCGAAAGTATGTTTATTGTTCATGCCAAACGCATTCATGAATATAAACGCCAACTCATGACCATTTTGCAGGTTATCGGCGAATATTTGGCCATTATCAAAGATAATTATAAGCCCAAACACCCCAAGACTTATATCTTTGCCGGTAAAGCCGCACCGTCTTACAACTTTGCCAAACTCATTATCAAACTTATCAACAATGTGGCTGATGTGGTTAATAATGATCCGCAGGTTAAAGACATGATTAAGGTGGTCTTTATCCCCGATTATAAGGTTTCTTTGGCCGAATCTTTGATGCCGGCCGCCGATTTGAGCGTGCAATCTTCCACCGCCGGATTTGAAGCCAGCGGTACCGGTAATATGAAGTTTGCCTTAAACGGGGCTCTGACCATTGGTACGCTTGACGGTGCCAATATTGAAATCAGACAAAACGTCGGTGCCGACAACTTCTATCTCTTCGGTCTGACTGAAGAAGAGATTCAAAGCCAACGTGCAACTTATAATCCGCGCGCGCTTTATGAAAACAACAATTATATCAAACGCATTTTGAATGCCGTTAACTCTAATATGTTCTGCGAGAAAGATTATCTCTTGCTCTTTAAACCGATTTTTGAAGAGCTTGTCAATCGCGACTACTATTTTGTTTTGGCCGACCTGCCCTCCTTTGATGAAACCATCAAAAAAGCCGAGGCCGACTTCCAAGACAAAAAGAAATGGGCCAAAAAAGCCATTATCAACGTGGCGCATATGGGCTATTTCACCAGTGACCGTGCGGTTGAAGAATATGCTAAAAACATTTGGCACATCAAACCCTGCTGAGATGCATCATAAGCACAAAAAAAACTCCTCTGACTTTTCAGAGGAGTTTTTTTTATTTATGGTTTTTATTTGCGGGTTTTAATCTCTTCCGTCATTTCCTTGTCTGGCAAGGTTTTGAGCGTTTTCTTTTAAATATACTTCGCGCCCTTTGCTCAAGCGGTTATGCATATTTTTTTCTGCCTCGGCCACGTTGTAATATGTGAACTTATCCATTTGCGGCAAGGTCAGTTTGTCAAACCCTTCATAAGAAACTTTTGATTTGACGGAGAAGATGCGTTTTTGCACTTTTTGATATTCACGGTTCAAAATCTCTTTAACATCTTTGGACGCGGTGACGCCTTCAAGTTTGCGGCTCAATGTTTTGTGGGTTAAATACAAATTTTTGTTATAGGCATCCAAATAGATTTTTTGCAAGGCCTCGTCCGACATCTCTTTCATGCTCGGGTCTTTAATATATTGTGCAAGCAAGTCAACATAAGCCAAGCCGGAGGCCATTTCCATGGCGGCATTTGAACCTTGTTTGGGGTCTTTCAACTCATACAAATCCATCGGAGAATCGCTGTTATCCGGATAAATCTTGCCCTGAACGCTTTTCTCATAGAAATTGTTAAAACGTTTGAATGTCTCTTCACTGTTTTCTACGGCAATTTGAATCTTCAAATTTTTTATCATGCGCAGATACGGATGATTGGGATTTTTGTCTTTTTGCCAATCATTAATCAAATCATTTTCCAATTGTTCAATCCAACGTGCATAAAATTCGGCGCGTTTGCTTGAATCGTCATTGTTTTCTTTGACCAATTTCATCATGGCATTGAATTCTTTTTCTTTCAATTTAATGCCGGTCGGCACAATCATTCTTTTGGCGCAAGAGTTCAAAAATTTGCCCTTTAATGCCGCCGCAGCCATAAATCTGGCATGCGTGCATTTACAGGTGGACATCAAGCCCATAATCTCATCAATCACCCAATCGGGGGCATCGCCGTATTTTGGGGTTAATGCCGACACGCTCAAATGCGGTTTGCCGTTTATGTTTTCAATCACGGCTTTAACACCGGCATCAAAGTTCGGGGTCACCTTGCCGGTCTTATCCGCCTTGGGGCCTTCTCTCTTTTGGTCGGAATCTTTATACCACATCAGCTTATAACCATTCCCCAAGGCCACTTTGCGATAGGTATTGGATTGATCTTTGTGGGTTACCTTAACATGCGCCGTGATATATTTATCAATATCTTGAATACTGGGGTGTATTTCAGCGGCTTTTTGTTCCGGCGCGCTATTTGACAAAACATTTTGGCGAAGCAATTTGGCCATTTTGCGACGGGCTTTCAAGGCTTCTTCATCGCTCATGCCGGTGGTATCTACCGGAGCCACATTGCTGTTGGCCGGTTGCGGCATTGACGGCTCTTGCTCTTGCGCTTGAGCCCAATCTTGCTCATATGTGGCATCTTCATTTTTCAGCTCTTGTCTGGCTTCTTGCGCCGTTTGCTCAAAAGCGGCATCTTTCTCGTTGGAATCAAAGCTCAAACCGGATATGCCGAGCTGATGCAGATAAGCATATACATGTTTCAGCTCATCTTTGCTCAAGCCGAATTTGCTAAAGGTGATATGGCCGTGTTCAATGCGAAAATCAACGCCGTAGGGCAAATGAATATTATAGCCGTCCTTGCCGTTTTCTTGTGTTTTTTCATAAGTCAACTTATATTCCGGATTCCAACCTTCGGAATATTCCTGCAAACGGTCTTCCAACACTTGCATTTGTTCTTGCTCTGTCAACGGTTGCTGATTTTCTTCCGGCAAAACCGAAGTATCCGGTGCAATATGTGTGAATAAGAACTTGTTAGCGTTATATGCCATAGCAAACCTCATGCTTAAATTTTTTCTAATTTAAGTACATCATAGCATATTTTGAAATAAAAACAATATTTTTTGTCAAAAAATTTTATTATCTTTGATATCCGGCAAATCTAGACATATCAAAAGCGCTCATTTTTCCTTGAGATTTGGCTTTTTGAGATGATTTCTCTTTTTGTCCATTCATTTCATTATTTTGATTATGACGGCGGCTGTCTCCCTCCAGCTCGTTTAATTTTCTATAGTTGCCGAATTTGTCCTGATGATAGCTCTGGCTATGTCCGTCGGCAAATTTTACGGCCAAACTTTTGCCCCAATGATGCGCTTCTTTGATTTCGGCATCTTTAGAAAAACGCTCCACCACACGCATAGTTTCGCCGCCGTTGATATATTGCAGCAAAATATTATCGCCGTTTTCTTCTTTGTGCCATTCGACACTGTTTTCGATTAACTCAACTTCTATGGTTTTGTCTTTATCTAATTGTGAATTTATTTCCATTTTTTATCCTCATTAAAAACAACAAAGCCCACCATTAGGGCGGGCTTTGTTTTAAGCACATTTATTTTTTCAAAACTACAACACCTGGGAGCTCTTTGCCTTCCATCCACTCAAGAAAAGCACCGCCCGCAGTTGAAATGTAGCTGAACTTCTTTTCCACTCCGGCATTGGCCAAAGCAGAAACGGTATCGCCGCCGCCGGCCACGGTTAACAATTTGCCGGCTTGGGTTAACTCGGCGGCATGAGCCGCAACCTCGTTGGTGGCCGTGTCAAACGGTTTCAACTCAAACACGCCCAAAGGTCCGTTCCAAACAAGAGTTTTGCACTCATCCAATTTGGCATTGATGTTGGCAATGGTTTTGGCACCGACATCCATCAAAATCCAACCTTCAGCCGGAATATGTTCCAAATCAACGGTTTTGTGTTCGGCTTCGGCTTTGAACTCTTTAGAAACAACCACGTCTTTGGGCAAAATGATTTCGCAGCCATTGGCTTTGGCGGTGGCCATAATCTCTTTGGCGGTGTCAATCATATCCATTTGCACCAAAGAGTTGGCTTCGTTCACGGTATCAACCCCGCTGGCTTTCATAAAGGTATGAGCCATACCGCCGGAGATGACCAATTTGTTGACTTTTTTGACCAAATTGTTCAACAAGTCCAACTTGGTGGAAACTTTTGAACCACCGACAATGGCCATCAACGGACGTTCCGGATTGTTCAAGCCTTTGGACAAAGCGTTGACTTCTTCTTCCATCAACAAGCCCATGGCTGAGGGCAACAATTTGGCGGCAGCAACCATGGAAGCATGCGCGCGGTGAGCGGTTGAGAAAGCATCTGATACATAAACATCGGCCACTTTAACCAACTCTTTGGCAAAAGCCTCGTCACCTTTTTTCTCTTCATTATAGAAGCGGAGGTTTTCAAGCAACAAAACTTCATCTTGTTTCATGTTTTTAACGGCATTTGCCACTTTTTCGCCAATGCAGTCATCCACAAAGACAACATGTTTGCCCAAAGATTTTTCCAAATCTTTGGCAATGTGGCTCAAAGAGTTGCGCATATCGCCTTTGCCTTCCGGACGACCAAAGTGAGAAATGACCACAACTTTGGCACCTTTTTGCATCAACAATTTGATGGTCGGAACCGTACGGTCAATACGTGCGGTGTTGGTGACTTTCAAGTTTTCATCCACAGGAACGTTCAAGTCGGCGCGAAGCATCACGACTTTGCCGTTCAAATCACCCAAATCTTTAATTGTTTTATATTCGGTCATAATTATTTTTCCTATCAAAAAAGCAAAATCCCCGCCCCGAGATTTTTTGCAAAACGCGTATGGCATTTTGTCCTCGGAAAAGCGGGGATATTTTTTTAAGCCTTAACCGTTGACTTTGGCCATGTGAGCAATGAGGTCCAAAACTTTGTTAGAATAACCCCATTCATTATCATACCAGCTGACAACTTTGACAAAAGTCGGAGTCAATTGGATACCGGCTTTGGCATCAAAGATAGAGGTACGCGCATCGCCCAAGAAGTCAGAAGAAACAACTTGGTCTTCGGTATAACCCAAAATGCCTTTCAATTCGCCTTCGGAAGCCTTCTTCATAGCGGCGCAAATTTCTTCATATGTTGCGGCTTTTTTCAAGTTTGCGGTCAAGTCAACAACAGAAACATCCAAAGTCGGAACGCGGAAAGACATACCGGTCAATTTGCCGTTCAAAGACGGAATAACTTTGCCGACAGCTTTGGCAGCACCGGTTGAAGACGGAATGATGTTGCCGGATGCGGCACGACCGCCTCTCCAATCTTTCATGGACGGACCATCAACGGTTTTTTGAGTGGCTGTGGTAGAGTGAACGGTGGTCATCAAACCATCTTCAATACCGAAAGCATCGTTCAAAACTTTGGCAATCGGAGCCAAGCAGTTGGTGGTGCAAGATGCGTTAGAAACAAATTGTGTTCCTTTGACATACGAATCGGTGTTAACACCGCAAACAAACATCGGTGTATCATCTTTTGAAGGAGCAGACATTACAACATATTTGGCACCGGCATCAATGTGGCCTTGTGCTTTTTCTTTGGTCAAGAACAAACCTGTTGATTCAACAACATAGTCAGCTTTGACATCACCCCATTTCAAATCAGCCGGGTTCTTTTCTGCGGTAACGCGGATGGCTTTGCCGTTTACAACCAATTTGCCGTCTTTAACCTCAACAGTGCCATTGAACTTGCCATGCATTGTGTCATAACGCAACATATAAGCCATATATTCAACATCAATCAAGTCATTGATACCGACGATTTCGATATCATTTCTTGCTTGAGCGGCACGAAATACCAAGCGGCCAATACGACCAAAGCCGTTAATACCGACGCGAATTGTCATATTAATTTCCTTCCTTAATCTATTATGCGGACAGCCCCGCACAGGCTTTATCTAAAAAATTTATCGTCGTTAATGTAACATTAATTCCGTTTTTTTCAAGTCAAATCTTGTTTCATTGACAATTTATCGCTCATTTAGAAAAAAATGCTTGCTTTTTTGTCTATAAATGATATGAATTTGTTATAAAAAATATTATGAATGCGCAAATTATTAACCCAATACATTAACTAAAAATTTTTATCTTATGAAAAATTTTGCGTTATTAGCCAAGAAGTGTGAGGGATTCACACCCAAGGCCACAATTGATTATGTTAAGGAATGTCTGCACCCCACTCATTCCGAAAAAGTTTTTGCCGGTATGTTGAAATATGCTTTGGGCAAAATCAACGAAAACACCGGAAAAAACAAATGTTATCTGTTCCGCCTACCTAAAAAAGATTGGAAAGAGGAAGTTCAAGCCGCTTTCGAAAATGCCGATGTCATCTATAAAGACGATTACGGCAAAGACGGAAAAATCCGCGTTTACAAATTCCGCGGTGAAGAAAAGTTCAACTACTACTTCATTAAAGGCGAGCAGTTGGGCGAAAAATTTGAAATTTTGTTCCTTGAAGAACTCTAATCGTTCTTCTTTACAATAAAAAAAGCGAGGTTTTTACAAACCCCGCTTTTTTTATTGTTTATCTTTTTACCATTTTCCCCAGTGGATGGTTTCTTCTTTGAAGCGACCTTCGGGCTGTTTCGGGGTTTCGGCCGGATAACCCAAAACCACAATCGAAAACGGCTTGATATTTTCCGGTAATTTGAAATATTCTTTCAAACCGGCAATCGGTCCGGTCATCGGCGAGGCTCCGCACCAGCATGCGCCCAAGCCCAAAGCATGCGCCGCAAGGAGCAGGTTTTCGGTTGCCGCCGAGCAATCTATATCCACATAGCTCCAGCCTTCTTTTTCGCGGCTGAAAGACTTGTCGGTGTTGCCGCAAACCAAAATCACGGCCGTGGCATTTTCGGCAAACAATGCCGAACGCTGAATGTGGCGAAATTGTTTTAAGTCTTGCGGATCTTCAATCACCAAAAATTCCCACGGCTGAGTGTTGTGCGCCGAGGGGGCATATTGCGCCGCCTTGATGATTTCTTTGAATGTTTCTTTTGAAATTTTTTTAGACGTGTCAAACTTGCGAACCGAACGGCGGGTCAATAACCCTTCCATTAATTCCATCAGATTTCTCCTTAAAAATGTTTATGTAATGGTTGTACTTTATCAGCCAAACCCTAATCTTTGGTTAATTTACAGCACGGGTTATGTTGTCTATTCGCGGTAAGACCGAATTTTCAATGATAAAAGCAATGGCTTTTTCCGCCATTTTATCGGTGTGTTCCAAAGACTTGGCTACCTCGTCCAAGTCACTGCGGTTTTCCAACTTTTTTTCCAAAGTGGCGTATACCCCCGCCAAATCGCTCAAAGAATCTATCACTTGAGCCAAATATGCCGGAATTTTTAAATCTTGCTTGCCGCCCCAAAAGCCTTCAACATAGCCCCATTCAATTTGATGATAGCGGGCTTGGCAATAGGCTTTCAGATTGTCTTTTTCTTTTTTGACAAAGGGCAATTCAACCTTGTTTTCTTTAACCTTATCAAAAATTTCATCCTATAAACCCATGAAAAACTTGAAAAACAAGTCGGCCTCGTCTTTGGTTTGCAAGCGCGGCTCGTGCCCTTGCGGCCAAAAAGAGGAGATGACATCGGAGGGGCGCAACTCCAGATTGGGCGAGCATATGGCGCCGGCAAAACGCATTTTGACCACGTCTAACGGCGTTTCGCAATGATAGTGTTCCAGAAGTTTTGTGAAGGCTTCATCACCAATATATTTATTTTCACTTTTCATTTTAATCTTCTTCGTTTATATATAAAGCAAATTTATGTGTAATTTAGTGGAGTTTTGAGAATTGTCCAGCAGAAATTTGTTTTTTCTTGTGCTTTTGAGCTTGTTTGTTAACGCCTGCTCTTTCACCGCACCTTTTGTTGACCGCAGACGCGAGGCCGGCGCCCAAACGCCCGAAACGCTTTATGTCGGCGCTTCCACCCCGGAACGTCCGGCCATCTGCTACAATGCCTTGACCACCCCTTATCAAGATGTTTTGGCTTTGGCCAACCAAGAATGCATCAAACACCAAACCGGCTCTTATGCCGTGCCTGAAAAGCAAACTTCTTTTACCTGCCGGCTGTTTGTTCCCAACCATTTTTACTTTAAATGTGCCGGCGCCGTTCCGCAAAAACAAAAAGTGGTGGATATTCCGATGATGACCGAAAATAAATAATTTGATTGTCTTTCCGGTTTTTATTTTATATCATGCCCCAAATTAATTTGAAAATTTAGGAATTTTATCATGAACTTATCTCTTGAATATTTGATTAATCAAAAATTGGCTCAAGTTTTTAACACCCTCAATTTGGATGAAAAATTTGCCGTTGTTAAAGTTTCCGACCGCCCGGATTTGAGCGATTTTCAATGCAACGGCGCTTTGGCTTTGGCCAAGTCTCAGCACAAAAACCCGCGCGAGATTGCCGGCCAAATCGTTGCCGAGCTTGAAAAAGATGCCGATTTTGCCAAAATTTCCATTGACGGCCCCGGATTTATCAATCTTTCCTTGTCCGATAAGTTTCTGGCACAAAATATTGATGCCATTGCCGCAGACAAAAATTTTGGTTGTGCCAAAGTGGAAAAGCCGCACCGCGTGGTGATGGACTTTGGCGGCCCTAATGTGGCCAAAGCCTTGCACGTTGGGCACCTGCGTTCGGCCGTGGTTGGCGAATCCATCCGCAGAATCGAAAATTTTGTCGGCAATGAAACCATCTCCGACGTTCACTTCGGCGATTGGGGCACGCCGATGGGCATGATCCTCTCTGAAATCATCCGTCAAGATGGCGACCTCTCTAAGGTTGAAACTTATGACATCAAGCAAATTTCCGCTTTTTACAAACAAGCCAACATTCGTTGCAAAGAAGACGAATCGGCCAAAGAACAAGCCCGCTTGATTACCACCAAAATTCAAGATAAAGACCCCGAGTTCTACAAAGCATGGCAACACCTGCGCCGCGTTTCGGTTGAAGATGTGAAGAAAAACTATGCCGAATTGGATGCCCATTTTGACCTTTGGCTCGGCGAAAGCGATGCCCACGAAGCCTGCAAAGAAGTTGTGAAAATTGCTCATGATAAAGGCATTTCCGAAGTTGATGACGGCGCCACCATCATCCGCTTGGATGAAGGCAAAAACCAACGTCCGCCGGTCATTCTGGTTAAAAGCGACGGCGGTTTCGGCTATCAGCTGACCGATATTGCCACCATCAAAATGCGTTATGATGACCTCCACGCCGATGAAATCATCTATGTGGTGGACAAGCGCCAATCTCTGCACTTTGAGCAAGTGTTTGAAGTGGCCGAAAAACTCAATCTTGCCCCGAATGTCAAATTTTTGCACATTGGTTTCGGCACGGTTAACGGCGCCGACGGCAAGCCTTTCAAAACCCGTGACGGCGGGGTGATGAACCTCGAAGACCTGATTAAACTTTCCAAAGACAAGGTGCGCGAATCTCTCCCTCTGCCGGGGGAAGTTGAAGGTTACGGCGAAAAAGAAATTGAAAAAATGGTTTCACAAATTGCCATGGCCGCCATCAAGTTCCAAGACCTTAAAAATAACATTGCCTCGGGCTACATTTTTGAGCTGGAAGATTTTGCCAAGTTTGAAGGCAAAACCGGCCCTTATATTCAATATGCCATTGCCCGTATCAACTCAATCATCCGCAAGGCCAATGCCGCCGGCATCAAAGAAGGAAATATCATCATCTCTAACCGCGAGGAAAAAGATTTGGCGCTCAAAATCGCTCAGCTCAGCAACACCGTGATGCGCGCGCATACCGAGCATGAGCCGAGCATTATTTCGGATTATGTTTATACTTTGGCGCAAACTTTCAGCACTTTTTATAATGCTTCGTCCATCATGAATGCCGAATCGCCGAAGCTGGCCGCCTCTCGCCTCAAAATGTCGCGCCTGGTCAGAGATATTTTGGTCAAACTTCTCTACCTGCTCGGCATTGAAGCGCCCGAAGTCATGCTCAAACGCGCAAGCTGAAGCCAGCTTGACCCCATCGGTTTTCTCCGTGCCGTGAGGACCGCGATGCTCTCCTTGTTCCAAACGAGGCTTAGTGCCTTGTGCAAGCAATAAAAGAGAGCGTGTTCGATCGCAATAGTTAGCTGTCTAACTCACTGTGCCCTGCGTATCGCGATGCTCTCCTTGTTCCAAACGAGGCTTAGTGCCGCGTGTGGGCAAAAAAAAGAGAGCGCGTTCGATCGCAATAGTTAGCTGTCTAGCTCACTGTGCCCAGCGTATCGCGATGCTCTCCTTGTTCCAAACGAGGCTTAGTGCCTTGTGCGAGCAATAAAAGAGAGCGCGTTCGATCGCACAAGCTGACGTCAGCTTGACCACGCAAACACGGCGTGTTTGACGGCAAAAGTTTTTTCTTCATGCCCCGTGGTGCTTGCTTTCTTGCCTTCCGATACAAAAACCCCGCCAAACGACGGGGTTTTTATCTTAAAATCCGGAAGGTTTATTTTTTTATACTTTGTATCTGCTTGCTCATCAGGCCTTCGCTAATTTGCAAGTTGGTGTCTATCATGCTTTCTAAGGCTTTGAGGTTGATATTGTTAATGTTTCTGCCTACCTCTATGGTCTTTTTGGAAACATAATCTGCCAATTTGACCAAATTGTTTTTTATCTCTTCGGGAATTTTGTTCTTCTTTGAATTGGCCAGCGTCTTAATATATACCCATAACTGCATGTTGTTATCTAATGCTCTTGCCAACTCTCCGGCATTGGCCTTCTCTTTGGCTTTGTTCAAATCCATGGCACATTTCAATAGCGAAAAGGCCTCTTCCGCCGCCAGATTGTTCTTGACAGACTCTTGAATGCCTAAGGATATTTGATTGTTGATATTGGCCAAACTCTTAAAGTCTTCTTTGGTCATATTTATCCCCTTGCTCATGGTCATATATTTTACAAAATCGGCCAATTTGAACAAATTTTTCTTTACGTCTTCGGGAAGCAAATTCTTTGCGCTTTTAAGCGAGGTTTCTATCTCAACCCAGAGCTTCAAATTGTGGTCAATTGCCAAAAGCCTTTCATGCTGATTGTTGCTTTCAGCCGCTTTCAACAATGCGTTGGCAAAGCTGTTTAAGACAACAGCCTCTTTTTCCGCAGCATCAATTTGATTTGTGGTTGTCTTCATGTTTACTTCCTTCGTTTCATAATTGTTTTTACCCTTGCGGTCTGCCGCTTTTGACAAACGGCAGACCTTGGGAAGAATCAGAACATTTCTCATTCATTTATAGGGAATAACTCAATAAACTTAAAATGTTCTAAATTTTTGAGAAAAAATGGGGAGATTTTTTCTCGCTTTTGGGAACATAATAATTCTTTTGTCCCAAAATCTGCTTAGGGAATGGAACAGATTTTGCACAAAACTTGTTAGAACGGAGCCAAAATATCTAAGAACTGACGTCCATATCTGGGTTGTTGAACATCGGATACAACACCCTTGCCACCGTATGAAACTCTCAACTCGGCAATTTTGTCCGACTGAATGGTGTTGTTGGAGCTGATGTCGGCGCGGCGGATGATGCCCCTCACCGTCAATCTTCTCAGCTCATAGCTCACGCGAATCTCTTGCGTGCCTTCTATCACCAAATTGCCGTTCGGCAAAACTTGGGTCACAATGGCCGCCATCGTCACGTCTATTTTTTCTTGACGGTCGACCTTGCCATCGGCAGAAATTTCGCGGTTGGAGGAAACATCAATCAAGGCATCCATATCATTGCCGTTCGGCAAGGCCGTGCTGACGTTTCTTTCAAAGCCGGCCAAGGCACCGATACCTAATGTGTCCGAGTTATCATCGCGGTTTTGTTCCATTTCGTTTTCCATGATGGCGGCATCTTTGGCCACAATGTTGACCGTGATGATATCACCGACTTTAGAGGCTCTTTGATCTTTGAAAAAGCCGGTTGAGCCTTGGCGCCACAACGAGTTGGCATATTGTTTTTGCTCTTTTTGTTCCGGCATCGGCATCGACACCGGCTGATAGCCTTCCGCTTCTACCGGATTTTCAATATTGGTCATTTTGGGCTCGGCGCCGACCGAAGTTAATCTGTCCCACATGCCGACACAGCCGGAAAGCGAAGTGGCCATCAACAGCGCCATGGTGCTTTTGATAATCGGGTGATATGTTTTTTTCATCATTTTCTTTGCTCTCCTTTATTGTATCTCTACTTCTATGGTGTCGGCAGAGATAACCATGCCGTATATTTTTTTGCGGCTCTGCGTATTTTCAACTTCTATCTTTTGGCCTTTGGCACCGTCTTCTTGCGCCACGCCTTTGGCCACAATTTGCATTTGTTTGGTCTTATATTGCAAATTGACCTTATCATTTTTATGAACGAGAATCTGCTCGCCAATCTCTTTGTCGCTGATGAGCTTGCCTGCTTTCAACGCCCTTTTGACTTCTTTGCCTAAAAGTTTGGAAAGCTCGGTCACATACATGGCTTTCAGACGGGTGCCGCGAACCTTGATTTTTTTCAAATCTTCGGCTTGCACAATTTCTCCTTTATCCAAGTTGCGCGCCGGCACATAAACTTCTTCCATGATGTAATATTTGCCGAGAAGCGAACTTTTGGCTTCCGACTTGCCATCGGCAAAAATTTCCACATCAGCTGAAAACTTGTTTTGCATTTCATCATATTTCAAATTGCTGACCATGATTTTGGCTGAGGTTGCCTCGGGAATAAAAAAGCTATCCTGTCCGCCAAAAACATCCAGTTCCAAATCTGCATCCAAGCCTTGCTCCGCAAACTCTTTTATCAAAGCCTGCTCAACCTCATCTGAGGATATGTTTACATCGGCATGCGCGGCCTCAATGCTCAAAGCAAAGATTGATAACATTATGAAAGGCAAAAGTTTAAGCATTCATCTTGTCCTTACTTCATTTGGTTGATGGTGCTCAGCATCTGGTCTGACGTTTGAATGATTTTGGAGTTCATTTCATAAGCACGTTGGGCGGAAACCAGCTCAGTGATTTCGGAAACGGCGTTAACATTGGATGTTTGCAAATAGCCTTGCAAAATGGAGCCAAAACCTTCGGCATCAGGGTTATCCAAAACCGGTGCGCCGGAGGCCTCGGTTTCGGTAAACAGGTTGTTACCTATGGCTTCCAAGCCGGCTTCATTGACAAAGGTGGCCAGCTCTAATTGTCCAACGTTGATTTCATCGGTTTCGCCGTCTTGTTTGACCCAAACCTCGCCTGAGGTGTTGACATATACTTCAACCGCATCATCGGGAATGGTGATTTCCGGCTGGACAACATAGCCATCGTGGGTGACAATCACGCCGTCGCCGTTTTGTTGGAATGCGCCATCACGCGTATAAGCCGTGCCTTTGCCTTCCGGCAGCTCAATTTGAAAATAGCCGCGTCCCTGAATGGCCAAATCTAACGGGGCATCGGTTTTGGTCACGCCATAGCCGTCGGTAATGCGATATACGGCCGCGGTTCTGACACCGGTTCCGAGTTGGACACCGGCCGGAACAATGGTTTGACCGGCGGTCGATTGTGCTCCGGGGCGAATGTAGTTTTGATAAACCAAATCATTGAACTCGGCTCTTCTTTTGGTATAAGCCGTGGTGTTCGCATTGGCGATGTTGTTGGAGATGACGTCAACATTGGTTTGTTGAGCAAGCATTCCGGTGGCACCTATATTTAAAGATCTCATGTTTTTATTCCCTATTTAATTATTAAATCATTTGTGTAAAAGCACTGATAGTGTTGGAGAGACGATCGTGCTCTTCATCTATCATCTGCTGCACATATTCATATGAGCGTTGCAAGTTAATCAATTTGGTCATTTCTTCAATTGAATTGACGTTGGATTTTTCCAATTTTCCCTGCATGACGCGAATGTTGTCCTGACCGATGATCATGTCGTTGCCGGCCGTGTTTTCAAACATGGTGTTGGCCACTTTTTGCAATTTTTGATTATCGGCAAAGCTGACGATTTTCAATTTGCCAATCAGGCCGTTTTCAGTATAAACCTCGCCATTTTCCATGATGGAGATTTCTTTTTCTCCGGGGGCAATGAAAAACGGCTCACCGGCTTCAGACAAAACCGGATCACCCTCCGTTGTGACAACCATACCGTCGGAATCCAGCGTGAAGTTGCCTTTGCGGGTATATCTTTCTCCGCCTGCGGTTTGCACGGCAAAAAAGGCATCGCCTTTAATGGCCACATCCAAGCTATTGCCGGTTTCTGCCAACATACCTTCGCTGAAATTGCCGTATGTGCCGTAATCTTGTGTGAAATATAAAGGTTTGGCGGCCAAGCCTTGGACTTTGACGTCCTCATCGGCTTGGTGCAGATAAGAGGTGAAAACAGCTTCATCTTGCTTGTAACCCGAGGTATTCATATTGGCCATATTGTTGGAAACAACGTCCATCTGTTTCCACAAAGCCATTTGGCGCGACAAAGCCACATATTTTGTATTATCCATTATATTCTCCCCAATAGTTTTGGATAATTAAAAAATTCATTTGGCTTTTACAATGCAAACGGCGTGCCAAAAAAAATATCACACACAAAAAAAACTCTGCTTTTTTTCTTATTAGCAGAGTTTTTGATTTTTATTTTTTCTTGTCTTTTTCTTCCGGAGGCGGATTGATAAAGGTCAGATAAATATATTTGCTCAGCGGCGACGGACGCGATATGACATGGCTGAACGGAACTTTTGATTTGGCCGTGACCAGCGGAATGACCGAATCAAAATTTTCAGACTGAATGGCTCGGCCGTCTTTGTCCAACAATTCTATTCTGATTTTGGGAATGTCAATGCTCACATCCATTTTGTTGGCAATGAAACCTTTGATTTCGATTTTGGGGACAAAGTCATCTTCAAACTCGCGGCGCACCACGTTTTGAAACTCCAGCCCCTCGCCGGCTACCACCGCTTCAATCCCCAAAGTTTTGTAAACGGATGCCAGCTCCGGAAAAGAACGCACCAGCTCATAGCGCGCATAATATAAAAACAGCAGCAAAAATGCCAGCAAGGCATATATATAATATAAGATATGTTTGGGATTGACGATTCCCAGCGCTTTTTTGATGCGAAACCAAATTTTTTGGTGCTGCGGCTCTTCTTTATCTGCCTGAAACAGGTTTTCGGTTTCGGTGGACAGACGTTGGAAAATGTCTTTGACATATTGATTGTCGGATGCCAGCTCGTCTAATGTTTTTTTGGCGCCGGCAACTTCTTCTTCCCAAGCGCTGTCTGATTTTTCTTCCGGTTTTGTCTCTTCTTGTTCATTTTCTTGTGTTGCCTGCGGCTCTTCCGATTTTTCTTCCAAAGAAAGAGAATCGGCATCTTCTTTCAAGTGGCCTTGTTCATCAAG
>CALXPK010000075.1 GCA_944390265.1 uncultured Alphaproteobacteria bacterium
CCTTACGGACGCTTTTCCGATATTTTTGCAATTATGCGTTTTTGCCGATTTTGGCAACGCCGCCCATGTAGGGGCGCAATTTTTCCGGAATGTTGACGGTGCCGTCGGCGTTTTGGTGGTTTTCAATGAACGGAACCAAAGCACGCGGGGTGGCAATTCCGGTGTTGTTCAAGGTGTGAACAAATTTGACCTTGCCGTCGGCATTGTCACGATAACGCAGGTTGGTGCGGCGGGCTTGCCAATCGGTGATGTTGGAGCAAGAGTGAGTCTCACGATAGCAATTTTGCGACGGAACCCATGCCTCCAAGTCATATTGACGATATTTGGGCGCGCCCATGTCGCCGGTGCAAACTTCCAAAACTTGATAAGGCAATTCCAAATCTTGCAAAATTTCTTCAGAAATTTGCAACAATTTTTTGTGCCATTTTTCACTTTCAGCCACATCATTTTTGCAAATGACAAATTGTTCGGTTTTCATAAATTGGTGAACGCGAATCAGACCGCGGGTATCTTTTCCGGCGGCACCGGCTTCGCGACGGAAGCAAGGAGAAAAACCGGCATAGAGAATCGGCAGTTCGTTTTCTTGCAAAATTTCATCAGCGCGCAAAGAGTTCAAAATGAGTTCGGCAGTACCGGACAGATACAAATCATCCGCCGGCATATAATAAACCTCATCACGCGAGAACGGCAGATAGCCTTGGCCATATAAGGGTTTTTCTTTGGAAATCGAGGGCACGGTGATTACGGTGAAGCCGTTGGCACGCAGTTTGTCCAAAACCATCATATGCATGGCGAGTTCCAACTTGGCCAAATCATTCTTAATGGCATATGTACGCGAGCCGGAAACTTTGGCAATGCGCTCCATTTCCGACCAATCGTTTAATTCCATCAACTCAATATGGTCACGCGGGGTGAAGTCAAACTTGGGCAGTTCACCGACGCGGCGGCGCACCACATTTTCACTGTCATCTTTGCCGACCGGACTTTCGGGGCTCGGCATGTTGGGCATGCGCCACATCACATTGTCATATTTTTCTTGTTCAGCAGCCAGCTTTTCTTGTTCAACCTTCAATTCTTCGCCAATTTTTTTGCTTTTGGCGATGATGTTCGGTCGCTCCTCAGTGGAAGCTGATTTGATTGAGTTACTGAGTTTGTTTTTTTCTTCGGACAGAGCTTGGGATGAGGTTTTTAATTTGTTTATATCTTTATAAAGCGCAATCAACGCATCAATATCTATATCTTCTTTGGTATATCCTTTTTTAGCCAAACCCTCTTTTATTACTTCAGGATTTTCGGCAATGTATTTAATATCTAACATTTTTTCTGTCCTATTGGTTTTGTTATTTCAATCAAACAGGCACAGAATAACAATTTTTGAAATAAAAACAACAGAAATTTACATTTAAAAACAGAAAAACCTTTGACAGCCCGAAGCTATCAAAGGTTTTTCTTAATTTACCATCCGTAGTCATCATCGTCGTCGTCATCAGAATCATCGGAATCGTCGGAATCGTCGGAATCGTCGTCGGAATCGTCAGGATTATCGTTGTCCCATGAGTCATCTTGATCATAATCATCTTGATCATCATTATCCCATGAGTCATCTTGATCATCATTATCCCACGAGTCCTCTTGATCATCATTATCCAACGAGTCATCTTGATCATAATCATCTTGATCATCGTTGTCCCACGGGGCATCATCGTGGTCATCATCAGAATCAAATAATCCCTGATTATCATTATCATGATTATCATCGTGGTCATCATTATCCCACGGATTTTCATCATAATAACGATCATCGTGATCTCGACGATCTTCCTCTTCTTCGCGCTTGCGCTCATCTTCCTCGCGTTCACGCTCTTGACGTTCACGTTCGTCTTCTTCACGCTTGCGCTCATCTTCCTCGCGTTCACGCTCTTGACGTTCACGTTCGTCCTCTTCACGCTTGCGCTCGTCTTCTTCACGTTCACGCTCTTGACGTTCACGTTCTTCTTCCTCGCGTTTGCGTTCTTCCTCTTCACGCTCACGTTCTTGACGACGTTCTTCTTCCTCGCGGCGGCGTGCTTCTTCCTCGCGGCGACGTGCTTCATAGCGTTGTTCTTCTGCCTTATGATATTCATCATAATCATAGGCTTTGCGAACATCTATAAAACCATCATCCTCAGAAGAAGGTGATTTCTGCTGGGGAGCATTGTTTGCTTCATCCCAGTATCCATTTCCATTCCACCCAAAGGCTGCCGAACATGGGCATAAACCTTTGCGGCGGAGATAACTTACTTTTTTGCCCATGGCTACACAGTAGCCCTGGACAATTTTTCCACAATCCATAATTATAATAGTTTTTTAATAATTCATTTTAACGGATTAAATTATATCACAAATTCAGCGTTTAGGCAACCTTAAATAAAAATCTTCTTTTGTCTTTCTTATCTCTTGATTTTCTTCATATATTAGGCTATTTTGAGTGCCGAGTTTTGTTCTGCTTTGATGCAGATTATGTATACGGAGATTTTGATGTTTGAAAATAAAATTGTTTTGACCGGCGTCAAACCCACGGGGAAACCACACCTCGGCAACTATCTCGGGGCAATTAAACCGGCAATTGAGCTCGGCAATAAGGCTTTGGCTCAAGGCGGCAAACACTATATGTTTATTGCTGACTATCACGCCATTAATGCCGAGAAGAATCCGGAAATTTTGAACGAAATGACCAAAGAAATCGCCTGCATTTATTTGGCTTGCGGCTTGGATCCGAAAAAGTCTTATTTCTACCGTCAATCCGATATTCCCGAAATTCCGGAAATCACCACCATTTTGTATGCTTACACCCCTAAAGGTTTTATGAACAAAGCCCACGCTTATAAAGCCGCGGTCGACAAAAACCGTGAGGCCGGCAAACCCGATGATGATGGCATTAATATGGGGCTTTATACTTACCCGACCCTGATGGCTGCCGATATTTTGGCTTATGATACCGATATTGTGCCGGTGGGCAAAGACCAAGTGCAACATGTGGAAATTGCCAGAGATATTGCCGGCGCCATCAATGCACACTATAACAAAGACCTTTTGAAACTGCCAACTCATTACTTTGATGAAAATGTGGCCGTGGTTCCGGGAATTGACGGGCGTAAGATGAGCAAATCTTACGGCAACGTCATTCCTTTGTTTGAAGATGATAAGGCAATCAAAAAAGCCATTTTCTCCATTAAAACCGACTCCCGCCCGATGGAAGAACCTAAGAATCCGGATGAGATTTTGGTTTATGAAATTTATAAATCAATCGCCACACCGGAACAGCTTCAAGAAATGGGCGATGGTTTGCGCCAAGGTAAGCTCGGTTACGGACATATCAAAAATATGTTGCTTGATGCCGTGGTCAACGAAATCAAAGGACCGAGAGAAAAATATAATTATTACATGGCACACTTTAACGAAGTTGAAGATATGTTGCAAGAAGGTGCAGAAAAAGCACGTCCTGTCGCCAAAGCAACCTTGAAACGCCTCAAAGATGCCGTTTTTGGTCGCTAAGATAAATATTTTTTTGACGCTAAAGCCCTCATTTGAGGGCTTTTTTATTGGAAACAAAAAATTTTTTATCAAAAGGCAAAAATTATACTTGATTTTTATGATAATTGTTTGTATGTTTCTTTCGTTGTCGCCGCTGTAGCTCAGTGGTAGAGCACGTCATTGGTAATGACGGGGTCGCAAGTCCGATTCTTGCCAGCGGCACCATTTTTGATATTTCCGCCCAAGTGGCGGATTTTTTGTTTTTAAACAATGCTTTATTCAGTCCGATTTGTACAATTTTGAAAAGGGTAAATTTTAACAATTTATCGGACTTTTGTTATTGAAAAAATTTACAATTATACAATAATATTACAAAATGAACAAAGTAAGGGAAAAAAGATGAAGTTGTACCATTATGCTCCTAAAAAGGAAATAATGTTCTTGAAATAAGCAAAATTTTATAATTTTTAAAATCAATGAAACCCTCGTTTCATTATTACGAGGGTTTATAATAAAAATTTCTTAAAATTATCTTGTTTTGGATGTCATTCCCATGGGGTTTACTCTAGCTCTCCTTCCTCCGGGATAATTCATTGCTAAACGAGCTTCATGAAATAAAGGTTTTAAAGCTTTTGTTCGTTGTTCATTTTCAATCTTAACAATACTACGTCCTTTGTTAGCCACATCATATAATGTCCAACCTTTTTCTTCTTTATGAGCCATTATTGTCGTATCTCCGGCTTCGAGAAAATAATTATCTCCCACGCTATTATCTTCATTTGTTCTGTGGATACGACCTAAACGTTCTCCGTCTTTGTCAATAACCTCTACACCTTTACCATCTTCAGCCACATTCATGTAAGCCCATTTTCCTAAAAGTTTCTCTTCTTCACTTTCATAGGTTTTAAAGTTTATTCTCAGTTTAGATGCTTCTTCAGATTCCTTTTCTGCTATGGCAAGTGCGGAACCTCTAAGTTTAGATTCTTCACTTTTATGGGCTACTTCGGCTAATTTACCTCTTAAAGTCATAATAAATCTCCTGTATATCAAAATTATAAATTATATATATCATAATTTTAAAGCGAACACAACACATTATTTAGACGAAATTATATTTTTCCAATTTTCTTACTAAAAGCTTAAAATCATCATAGAAATTAGTCCGATAATTGCATAGTATCTCGCACCATTAAAACACAAAAGCGCCCTTGAGGGGCGTTTTTGTGTTTTAAAAGTCATCAATAATGTTTTTACTCGTCGCTTGTTTTGCTTGACTACACCTTCATTTTGCCGATTGACAGAGCTGTGAAATGTTATATATAAAACCAATATTTTAGTTATTTGGTTTTATTATTTTGTCAGGCAATTTTCATATTTCTTTTTTTGAAAAATGATTATTTCAAAATAACAGAACTTTTTATTTATCAAAATGAAAGATTGTCTGGTCTTTCGTTGACAAAAATTTTTTTAATATGAAAAAAATTGCGTTGTTTTGTGTTTGCGCTTTTTTGGCGCTGTTTTCCCTTTCGGCTTCCGCCAGACCTTATGACCCCGTTTGGATTGGAAATAAATATGTTTTCAAATGGACCGGAAGTGAGTTGCTGCTCATGCGCCTTGTTAATGCTTCCTCCTATCAAGATGTGGTTGAAGATGACGGAAATATCATTCAGGAAGAAATGCCGATTTTGCCTGATGTTACCGTTTTTTCGCCTCAGGCTTGGGATGTGGACGAAGAATATGAAATTGGTGAATTTACCAGCGGAACACGCCCGGCTCAACTGATTCTTTGTCGCGATGGCCGCTATCAGGAAAAAAATCAGATCCTTTCCATCAGCTATCTTTCCGAAAATAATCAAACTGCCGTGAAATATATCACTTTTGATTTGACCATTGAAAAAGGAAAAATGACGCTGGAGATAAAAGAAAGCATCTATCGAAACGGAAAACAAGATATTGAAAACAGCCTTTTGCAAAGAGTTTATCTCACCAGATAAACCGGATTAAAAAACCCTCTCTGAGAAAAAACTCAGCGAGGGTTTTGTTTTTTATCAGTTTATTTCAGCTTTTGCACCTTTATGCCGACAGATATGGTGTGTTTGGCGTGCGGGGCGAGTTTGACACAATAGTCCCCCACGTTTGAGGGTTCTACGCAAACAAAGGTTTTATATTGCTTTTGGCTCATCTCGGCTAAATCTTTGGCGGGATTCCACACAACTGTTGTTTTGGAGCCTTGCTTTTCCATAACAATCTCGCGATTATAGTTTTTATCGACGATTTTGATTGGTTCAACCTGATTTAAGAAAATTGAATCAAATTCACCATTAATCTTTAAATCTTTATCCAAAGTATACAATTTTCCATCAAGTGAATTTTTGTATTGATGACCAGACAAGCCTTGAATTGCCACATCATCAACGCAGCTAACGTTAAAATAAGCATGCAGAGCTTCACTGAAAATGAATTCTTTATCGCTCAAATTGGTGGTTTCCAGCGCATATTCCAATTTATCGGTGATTTTAATTAAAAGTCTTGCCGACATATTGAGATTATATTTAATATCGGGCGTCAAAGAGAGTTCGGCTTCAATTGTGTTTTCATCAACATTCACATTTTGCAAAGTCCAAGTGGAAAGACGGGCAAAACCATGACGAGGCAAGTGATTATTCAGCGCTTCTTCAGCAAAACGCGGCCAACAAACCGGTATGCCGCCGCGAATGGCTTGCACATTGTCAAACTTATTCAAATCGCCCAGCCAAAAGATATCATGCTCTTCATTTTTGGGGCGATATGACAGCAAATTTCCGCCCCAGAGCGAGATTTTGCATTCTGCTTTGGCATTGCTCAAACAAATAAAGCCTTTATCTTTCATCTTTCTTGTCCCTTCAAAATTGTTTTTTTTCAAACTAGCACAGGCAAAATGAAACATCAACCTTGGTATGTTCTCTAAATTAATTTTTTTAAACGGTCGCGTAATATAATCAGGGTCACGCCGGAAAGAATCAAAACAATGCCGATGATGCGATTGAGGCTCAGGCTTTCGCCAAAAATCAAAACACCAAAGAAAATGGCTGTTAAAGGCTCCAATGCGCCCAAAATGGAAGTGGTGGTCGGACCGATGAGGCGAATGGCGATGTTGATGGTTTCCAAAGAAATGATGGTTGGGAAAACCGCCAAAGCCAAGGCGCAAGCCAACATTTTCCAACCGGTAATGGCTTGCAAATCTACCCCGAATTTGAGGTTGACAATAAAGACGCTTAGGCCAAAGAGCATGACATAAAAGCTCAATTTGTCATATTTCATGTGTTTTATCGGGCTCAAATTTTTGACCAAGACAATATATGCCGCATAAACCAAGGCTGACAACAAAACCAGCGCTATGCCGTGCGGGTTGAGATGGCCGCTTAAACCGCCGTTAAGAGTAAAAATGCCGCTTAGGGTGATAATCATGGCACCAATGGAGATTTTGGAGAGCTTTTCTTTGAAAAACACGGCAGAAAGTATGGCAACCATGACCGGATATACAAACAAAATGGTGCAAGCCATGCCCGAATCCATATATTGAAAAGCCGAAAACAACGTGATGGATGACAAAGCAAACAAAACTGCCAGCAATATCATACAGCAAAACTCTTTTTTGGTCAGGTGAAAACTGGCTTTTTTATAAAATTTCAAAAGACAACCATATATCAACACGCCAAAAATATAGCGATAAAACAAAACCGAATTAACCCCCAAGCCCATTTCATACAAAGGCAAGGCAAACAAGGGATTCGTCCCATAGCTGACGGCGGCTAAAATGCCGTCCCAATAGCCCTTTTTGGCATAGTTTTTCATGAAGTGATACCTCTTTTTTTGTTTATTGTGCGCGGTATAGCACGAATATAAAAAAAATCAATAGACTTGTGAGGTTCACCCCGTTTTATGGATTTTTGCTTATAAAACTTTTGGTTTTACAGCGCATTATCCTTGAGGAAGAATTTTTGCTCACTGCCCTTCAACAGCTCAATCCCGCCGATATCAAAAATTTCGCAAGCGTCGCGCATGGTCATCTTGGCGTTATATTCTTCTTTCCAAACCATATTTTCCGCCGGCTGGTTTTGCTCTTCGGCTATTGCCGACAGAATCCAAATTTTGCGGAGTTGGTCCAGCTCAGCATATATAGATTGTTGCATTTCATTTTCAATTTGCGGTGTGATGAGCGCATTTTCCACGTCTTCCATGCTATAGCCTTTTTCGTTCATCGCCAAAGTCAAAGCCTTTATATCTTCCGCATAGAGGGCATTAAAGTCAGCCGGATATTGCTTAAAAACATAACCTTCCTTTTGGCAAACATCGGCAAATCCTTTTGTGTGTCTATAAATAAACCCGACCGAAGCCCCCATTTTGTGCGCTTGTTCTTCGGTCAAAATCTCCTCAGGTGTCGTCTCACCAACAAACCAATTGGAATAATTGAGGGCAATGCCCAAAAGCAAAATCACAATCTCCCACGGATAAAAACGCTTCTCCAAGGGTTTGTGCAAAACCTCGGTGGCGTGCCGGTTGATGGAAATTTGAGCTGGAACAAGGCAAAACGGATAGACAAACATAAAAACCAGCAAGATTATGGCCGTGGCTAAAGTCCAGTCGGCTGGAATTTCATCTTTTATAAGCAATTGTGTTAAAATTCTATCCGCAAGAAAAATCAGCAGAACGGCCGCCCCAAACCAATTGTGCCATTTAAATGTTTTGGTTGAATAGTTAATTCTGCTAAACAAACCAAAAGCCGTAAAGTTAATAAACCAAGCCCTAAAATAAGGGTTCACGGCATCATTGGTTGTTTTTTGATATTTATCCCAGTTTTTAAAACCCCAATAAATGGCATAAACGCCGCCGCTTAACAATGTGCAGATGACCAATCTTTTGAGAGAAATGGCAAAATATTCCACTTCTTTCAGCGGATCAGCCTTTTCATAATATGTGATAAAGTTTTTTCGATATTTGGTATAGTTCTTATCGGCTATCAACCCAGCAATGATGTGCGAGATGAGAAACCCGACCCAAAACGCCCAGCCCATCTCTTCTATGACCAAATTCAGCGGCAGTGCCAATATGGCCGGCAAAAGGGCAAATACCAAAAAATGCCCAAACATGCCCAAATACCAAAAATAAAAAGATGAAAAAAGAAAAGCCCAAATGTTGAAGCGCCTTTCTTTGTTGTTTTTCAATTCCTCTTTATAGCGGTTCACCCTATCAATCGTTTGCATATTTTGCCCTTTTCTAAAAATACTTGTTTTGATGCTATGTTAGTCGACCGATTTTTGAAAAGCAAGTTTTTTGTTATGATATGTTATGTCATAAAAAAACCTTCCTCTTGTGGTCGAGGAAGGTTTTTTTGTGGATGACAATTTTATTGTGCAGCTTTTAAGCTATTGATGATGCTTGAGGTGATGCTTTGCGCTTCAGAATCAATTCCGGCGGCTTGCAAAGCCATTTTTTTCAAACAAGTGTTGACAATTTCATCTTTGGTGGTGGTCATGTCTTGCGCAAAGAGGGTGCCGTTTTTCAACTTGGTCTGCGCTTCGCTCAAGGCACAAGCTCTGAATTTTTCCTGAGCCGTGGCATTTTCGCCAACATTGATATATTTATCAATTTGTGCGCAACAGCTCAAAGCGGCAATCATGCCCAACATTAAAAAATATTTTTTCATTTTCTTTCTCCTCATTCTTTTATGATGAAAAGTTATAGCTTAAACAACTTAATTTTTTATAAAAAATTTTTTCTTCTTATGATTTTATTAAGTTTGTAAAGTTATTATACAAATATTCAATATTTTTCAGAGGAAAATATATGAACGAAACAAAAAAAAAAGAAAATAAAAAGCGCGCCGAGCTCCGTTTTGAGCGTGAAGCCAAAGCCTTACAAAAAAATTTGGAAAAACGCAAAAAACAACAGAAAGCGCGCGATGAATTGAAAAAAGAATCAGCAAAATAAATTTGCGTTAACCAAAATTTTACTTGCATTTGTTATATTTTAAACCGTGCGGAATGATCAGCCGCATGGTTTTTTAGAACTAAAAAATTTTTTGAGGATATGGCAGAATGTTATCTT
>CALXPK010000076.1 GCA_944390265.1 uncultured Alphaproteobacteria bacterium
GGGATATTGTCTACATGCTGCATACGGGCGATGTAGCTGTCTTTGATATTTTCCAATATCATCTCCACAATCACCACCTCGGTAACGTGACGTAAATGTTCTCTGACCGATGGATGGATATAGTCCAAGATGATGTTTTGATCTTCATTGCGGCGGAACAAGGCATGATCTTTGCCGTCATAAATTATGACCGGTGTTTTGGGTTGTTCTTTTTTAGCCTCTATAAAAAAATAAATTTCGCCTTCTTCGCCCTCGGCCACCATAAATTTCTTTTCGGTTGTAAAACTTGTCATTTTTTTATCCTATTTTGTATTTTGTCTGGCGGCTAACAATGCGGCTTGCAAGGCTTTTTGGTTCTTTTCTTGTTCTTGCTCTTGTTCTCTTTTCAGATAGTAGCCGAAAGCTGCGGCACCCAAGGCCAAGGTGAAGCTACCGACTCCGCCCAAAACCAAAGCGCTCTGTTTGGTTGAATATGCCAAGCCGGCATGTCCGTCCGGACCGATAAACTTTTGGGGAGCATTTTTTTCCACATCTTCGGCAAAGGCTTTCATGCTCGCCGCTGCGCCCAATGTGCCGGCGGCACAAACCGCACCGCACAAAAACATTTTTTGCATGGCTTTACTTGTTTTTTCTTTCAAATCTACCGACATTTTCTTGCTCCTTATTTATTGTTTTGTTTTATCCTACCATTTTGGACAAAAATTGTCAATAATTGTTCTATTCGTTTTTCTGCTTTTATCATCAATCTCTTAAAAAGGCGTAAAAAAATCCCCTCTTTTCGCAAAAAGAAGGGATTTTTGTTTTTTAATCTTGATACTTGGCCAAATTGCTCAAAAAGGCTTCAACAAAATCGGCACGGCGATTCTGATAGTCCAAATAATAAGCATGTTCCCAAACATCCACGGTCAACAACGGTTTTAAGCCATGGGCAATCGGCGTATCGGCGTTGGAAGTTTTCATCACGGCCAGTTTGCCGTCTTTTTCCACCAGCCATGCCCAACCGCTGCCAAACTGACTTACGGCCGCATTCTTAAATTCTTCATGGAATTTTTCATAACTGCCGAAATCTTTTTCAAGACGAGCAAGAATCGCACCTTGCGGTTTGCCGCCGCCTTTTTGCAGGCATTTCCAGAAGAAAGCATGGTTCCAGGCTTGGGCCGCGTTGTTGAAAATGCCGGTATATTCGGCTTTGCCGGCGGTTTCTTTGATGATTTCTTCCAAGCTCATTTTTTCAAACTTGGTTCCGGCTATCAATTTGTTCAAATTTTCAACATATGTGCGATGATGCTTGCCGTAGTGAAACTCTAAGGTTTTTTGTGAAATATACGGCTCTAAGGCATTCATTTCATAAGGCAATTGAGGTAATTCAAATGTCATGATGTTTTTCTCCTTTATGACGGGTTTTCTTTGTTTCTTTTTATATAGGCATTGGTTCCGATTTCATCAAGCATTTTTTGGCTTTTTAAATTTTCTTCTTTGTCCAAAGCCTCTTTTCTTTGCCTGTCGACAATCTCATAAGTCTTTTGCTCTTTGAACATATCCGAGATGATGTCTCTGACCTCGGCAATTTTTTTTCTGACATCTTCCAGAGCTTGCTCAAAAGCCTCGCGATATTGCAAATATCTTTTGGTATATGCCCCAAAGTCTCCCATATAGCCGTTTTGGGAAGCAAACTCTTTTTCATGCTCATATTCTTTAATCAATCGGCGCAGGTCATTTAAGATTTTTTCTTCTTTGTTTTGCAATTCTGCCATGATTTTGCGCTGTTCGTCGATTTTGAACTTTTGTATTCTTTCCAAAGTGTTCAGAGAATTTTTCATTTTTCACTCAGCCTTTATACGGCGTATCCAAAATCTTTTTCAACAAATCATAACCTTCGGCCAAAGTAAAACGCTCGTTTTTCTTCTGGCTCAAAAATTCTTCAATTTTCGGATAATAGAATATGGCTTCATCCACCTCTTTATCGGAGCCTTTTTTATAAGCGCCCAATCTTATCAACTCGGCCATGTCTTCGTAGCTGGCAATGTATTTGCGGGCTTTGTTGACCAGTTTAGTTTCCTCCGGTGTGTTGCAATCGGGCATGGTACGTGAGATACTGCGCAAAATGTTAATGGCCGGATAGCGGTTTCTTTCAGCAATGGCTCGGTCCAGCACGATATGTCCGTCCAAAATGGAGCGCACGGCATCGGCAATCGGCTCGTTATGGTCATCGCCATCAACCAAAACCGTGAACAAGACGGTGATGGTTCCGTTGCCGGTTCCGGGGCCGGCTCGTTCCAACAAGCGCGGCAGTTCGGCAAAAACGCTCGGCGTATAGCCTTTGGAGGCCGGCGGCTCGCCCACACTCAAAGAGATTTCTCTTTGCGCCATGGCAAAACGGGTGATTGAATCCATCATACACAACACATTTTGATTTTCATCACGGAAAAATTCCGACACCGCCATGGCAACATAAGCGGCTTGTCTGCGCATTAACGGACTTTCATCCGAGGTGGCCAGCACCAAAACCGACTTGGCCAAACCGGCTTCGCCCAACGTGTCTTCCACAAACTCTTTGGCTTCCCTGCCACGCTCGCCAATCAAACCGATTACCGAAACATCCGAATCGGTGTTTTTGGCCATCATCGACATCAGGGTTGATTTGCCGACGCCGGAACCGGCAAAAATGCCCATACGCTGACCTTTGCAGATGGTGATGAAAGTATTAACCGCCTTCACGCCCAAATCGACCTTACCTTTGACCCTATCGCGAAAAGCGGCCGGCGGCGGCGAACTCTTAATATAATACGGCTTGTTGCCCTTAATCAGCGGGCCTTTGCCGTCGATGGCTTCGCCAAAAGCATTGATGATGCGGCCGAGCCAACTTTTGTGCGGATAAATCACCGGTGCGGCATTCTCCACTTCGACCTTACATCCCAGACCGATTCCCTCAACCGAACCATAAGGCATGAACAGTAATTTGCCTTGGCGGAAGCTCACCAGTTCGCAAACTTTTTTTTCGCCTTTGGCATCATAAATATTGCACCTGTCGCCGATGGACATATTGCACCGGATGCCGCTGACTTCAATAAAAAGCCCCTGCACCGCCGTCACGCGGCCAAAATAATCGCTCTCGGGCAATTTATCGACTTCTTTTAATATATTTTCCAAGACTTCCGACAAAACTTTTTCTCCGCTCTTTTACAAAAATCTATTTTGATTTTAGCATAGTTTATCTTAAATTTCAGCCCTGCCCT
>CALXPK010000077.1 GCA_944390265.1 uncultured Alphaproteobacteria bacterium
GGCGATGATTCTCATTTAAAAAAACTTGGCTCCGAGTTGTTCTTTTAACACTTTTTGCGGCACTTCTTTGGCCTCACCGGGTTGCAATCCACCCAGCTGGAACGGTCCGTAAGACAAACGAATCAAACGGTTTACTTCCAGCCCGAGGGCTTTCATCACTTTTCTGATTTCGCGATTTTTGCCTTCGGTCAAGGTAACCATCAGCCAAGCATTGGTTCCTTTAACGGTGACCACCTCGGCCTTGATGCTGCCGTATTGCACACCGTCAACCACAATGCCGTTTTTCAAATCAGCCAATTTTTTTTCATCAACCTGCCCATGGACCCTGATTTTATATCTTCTGGCCCAACCGTTTGTAGGCAATTCCAATTTGCGGGACAATTCACCGTTATTGGTCAAAAGCAACAAGCCTTCAGAGTTCAAATCCAAGCGGCCGACGGAGATAACCCGCGGTAAATCTTCCGGCAGATGTTCAAACACGGTCGGGCGATTTTTTTCATCTTTATGGGTGGTGACCAAACCCACCGGTTTGTAATAAACCCAGAGTCTGGTCGCTTCAACCTCAGGAAGAGGCTCGCCGTCCAGCAAAATTTTTTCGCTGCCGTCCACGTTAAAAGCCGGCGTTTCCACAATTTTGCCATTAACGGTCACACGCTTTTGGTTGATAAGTTCTTCGGCTCCGCGGCGCGAACAGACACCGCTTCGAGCCATGTATTTGGCTAATCTTTCACTCATAAAATTTTCTTTCCTTTTTACTTTGGCCGTTATAATAATATAGAAAAGATTTTTTTTCAACAATGGCAAAGATTATGGATAAAAATTTTTATATGCAACAAGCCCTCCTTCAGGCCAAGCTCGCCGCCGAGCAAGATGAAGTTCCCATCGGCGCGGTGATTGTCAACCCCGAAAACGGCGAAATCATTGCGCAGGCACATAATTTGTCGGAACATGCTGCCGATGCCACGGCTCATGCCGAAATTTTGGCCATGCGTCAGGCTTGTCAAAAGCTCAACCAAAACCGCCTGCGCGGCATGGATATGTATGTGACCTTGGAGCCCTGCACCATGTGTGCCGCCGCCATTTCTTTTATGCGGATTGACCATTTGTATTTTGCCGCCACCGATGAAAAAGGCGGCGCGGTTGTCAACGGTGTGAAATTTTATGATGCACCGACATGTCATCACAAGCCGATTGTCGAATCCGGCATTTTGCAAGAAGAATCTTCTTTGCTGCTTAAAAATTTTTTTCGCAACAAAAGGAAATCAAAATCATAAAACTTTAGTTCTATAGACCTATTCTCTATTGCTTGTGCCGATGATATTTGTTATAAATATCTTTGTATGTTGGTGTGTGTGAATTAAAGCCTAAAAAAGCATCATTCAACATATGCCGTAGAAAAAAAGAGATATCTCACGCCGGTATCTCTTTTTTCTTTTTATGCCGCCTGCTTTATCTGCAAAATTTTGCTGCGCACATAGTCCAATTGATCTTTGGTTTTGCTTTTGTCTTCCAAGATTTTTTCCAAAAGGCTTAATATTGCCGGCGTTTGGGCTTTGCGGCTCATGGCAATGTTTGACAAATTGAAAACGGCCGCTTTGAAAATTTGCTCGTTTTCCGATTGCAATTGCACAGCAATTTCCAAATAAGGCGGGGTGAATGTGTCTTCCGGCAGATGCTGATTTTTTTCATAAGAGCTTTTTTGAATTTTTTTGGCCACGGATTCTGAAATTTGGCTTTCGGCATTGCGGCGAAAACTTCTTGAAATTTTGACCAGGGATTTTAATTTTGAAATCACGGCAAATTGTTTACTGAAATCAATCATGTTCTTTGACCTTAAAAAAGTTTTGTTTGGTTTGATTATATGACCAAAAACTTAATTGGCAATTAACAGAAAAAAATTTTCAAGCTGGAGGCAGCTTCAAACGCAGCGCGTTTGATCGCATCAGTTTGTCCTTACCCTGCGTCCCGCGATGCTCTCTCTTGTCCGGACATGGCTAAAGTATCGCATTTTTCCTTTCGTCATGCTGAACTCGTTTCAGCATCTTATAAAAAAAAGATCCCGAAACAAGTTCGGGATGACGCTTATGGGCAGCTTAGAGCGCATCGCGGAAAAATAAACCGACGCGGCAATATATAACAAAAAAGCCCGTCTTGCAGACAGGCTTTTTAATGGCGGGAGTGACGAGCAAGCTGGAGGCAGCTTGACCCCATCAGTTTTTCTCAATCTTCGTTGCGCGGCTGGTTACGCTTTTTTTGCCAATTTTCAAAGCGCCGCTTTCTAAGCTCGCTCGTTCTCGCCCCAAACCCCACGTAACAAAAAAGCCCGTCTTTTCAGACAGGCTTTTTAATGGCGGGAGTGACGAGGCTCTTCTAGCTTGGTAAGTGTGCCTCGCACACTAACCGCACGTCGGTCACTCGTTTTGTAACTTTCGCTCCTTCGGCTCACGCCTCATCGCTCAATAACAAAACTTCGCCTCTGCTCATAAAAAACACCGGAGCATCGGTGTTTTTTATTTCACGAGCTCGCGACCGAGGTCGCTCGTTCTCGCCTCATACCTCACATAACAAA